>JAJZDO010000462.1 GCA_021805955.1 Acidobacteriota bacterium | reverse complement strand
GACGCAGTGGTGTCGGGAACGGAACCGTTGATTATTTTGGGGGCCATCGCTGGAGGCTAAAGTGCATCCGGGCTGAGAGCTTGTGCTGTTTCATGACGATAATTCACAGAGGAGAGCGACAATGCAGAAAATTACACCGTTTTTATGGTTCGACGACAAAGCCGAAGAGGCGGCGAATTTCTATGTGTCGATTTTTAAGAATGCGAAGATTGGGAAGATCACGCATTACGGAGAGGAAGCCGCAAATGCGTCCGGAAGGCCGCCCGGAACGGTCATGACCGTGTCGTTTCAGATCGACGGGCAGGAATTCATCGCGTTGAATGGCGGCCCGCATTTTCACTTCACAGAAGCAATCTCTCTTGTTGTGAACTGCGAGACGCAGGCTGAAGTCGACGATTTGTGGGTGAAGCTCTCCAATGGCGGCCAGGAGAGCCGTTGCGGCTGGCTCAAGGACAGATACGGCTTGTCGTGGCAAATCGTTCCTTCTGTTTTGGGGAAACTGCTGCACGGCAGTGACGCGAAAAAATCAGCCGCGGCCATGCGCGCCATGCTGCAAATGGACAAGCTCGACATTCGATGCTTACAGGAAGCATACAACCAGGGTTAGGCCCGAGCGGGTTGAGCGGGTGCTCGACGTGGATGCGAATCGATTTCCCGCAAAGACTTCAACCATGCAAGGACGAAAGGAGAAGAAAATGCAATTGAATGCGTATTTATTGTTCAACGGAAACTGCGAGGAGGCGTTCAAATTTTATGAGCAACACCTCGGAGGAAAAATCGAAGCCATGGTGACCCACGCGGACACGCCGGCGGAGGCGCAAACGCCGCCGGAATGGCGCGACAAGATTTTGCACGCTCGGATGGTTGTAGGCGGCACTGTATTGATGGCTTCCGACGCGCCTCCCGGCCACCAGCAAACACCGCAGGGCTTTTCCATCTCGCTCGGCACGAAAGATATCGCGGAGGCCGAACGCTTGTTCCAGGTATTGTCACAAAATGGCAAGGTACAAATGCCGCTTCAGCAGACATTCTGGGCGAAGCGCTTTGCCATGCTGACCGACCAATTTGGCATCCCCTGGATGATCAACTGCGACTAGGCCTGCTTCTGCTGTCGTAGCGATTGGCGCTGGCAGGCGTTGCGTAGAGCGAATGTACGGAGAATGTATTCAAAACAAAGATGAGTCATTCTGAACGAAGCGAAGAATCCAAAGGGTGATCGCAGAGTGTACGATGCGCATATCTTCCTGGGTTCTTCACTGCGCAGTGCGGAGCCTGCCCTGAGCGGAGTTCGAAGGGTCCAAAATACTCGAGGCCTGCTTCTGCAGTCGTAGTGATTGGCGCCGGCAGGCGTTGCGTAGTATTACAACGTTAAGTATTGACATCCTCTTCTAACATTGATGCGCTCGGGCATGACTGAAAATCAGATGGCCAGGTCTCGTCAGCGGTTGGAGCGATTCCTGCTTGACTTGCTGGAGCCGGTGGGCGCAGCGGGCGGCGGCATTGGGGCGAACTGTACGTGCGCGGCCTGCTGCAGGACGGGGAGCGAAAATCGATCGAGCCGATGGCCGCCCGGCTGCCGGATGGGAATGTGCAGGCCATGCAGCAGTTCGTCGGGCAGAGCCCTTGGGAGTGGGGAGAAGTTTGGGCGCGGCTGGGAAAGCGGATGACTGCGGAGCTGGAACCCGATTCGGCGTGGGTGGTGGACGACACCGGGTTTCCCAAGCAAGGCGAGGATTCCGTGGGCGTGAAATCCAATACTTGCTCTTCACATGGACAGGAAGCTGCGCTTACTGCGGGGCAGCAGTGGGCCATTCACACGGCCCATAATACTTAACGCTGTGATGCTAGCTGAGCTGTAGCGGCAAGGTTTGCTGATTGT
Source organism: Acidobacteriota bacterium (assembly GCA_021805955.1). The sequence goes on along the minus strand of JAJZDO010000462.1, from coordinate 9,723 downwards.
TGTAGGCGAGGTCTTCAACGACAATTGAATTGTCCTGGATCTGGAGAATTTTGTAGCGTCCGTCCACAATATCGCCCTGCCCGGCGATAAATACATCCTCGCCGTGCATCAGGAAAACCAGCTGACGTCCGTTTTGCTCTTTGGCGAAACCATAAAACTTGAGATCGATGGGAGGTGGAGGCGGAGGGCCCGCGAGCGCCGCCGGCCCTGTGCGCGCGGAGGCAATCGGCGACTCAATGGCGCTGGCAGCAACAGGTGGCAGAGAATCCTTGGAAAAAATATTGCGGCTGGTGCCCGTGTACACCGTATTTTCCGCCATTGCCATACGTTCTGGATGCAGCGTGGGATCGAGAGAGGACGCACTTTCCAGGTGTTGGGCCGGCGGACCAGGCTCTGCGCTACCGCGGCTTACTTGAGCAGGTGATGGCATGGGTTCAGATGCACTGGATGGCAGCGGCGCCGATGATGGCCCGGTCTCCAACTGCCACAACGTGTGCGCAAACCACGTCAGCGCCAGCGACACGGAAATCATCGCGATCCAGCGTTTCTTCTTGTCTTCGGTACCGAGTCGGATCGCCATCGCGCTATTGTCGCTCCAATGAAGCGGTATCCGCGGCCGCGAGCGCGGCGGACGCATTCCCGGATTCATGCAAGTACGTACTCAACACCATGCGCAGACTCACCACGCCATTCTGCTGCCCATTCAATGCGACGCCCTTGATCAGAAAAAAGACCTTATCGCGCTCCAGTCCGTCAATAAAGCGGACGATGGGAGCGTAGTCTCCACTCAGGCTGACATCCATGCGAAACTCAACAAGACCCTGATTCGGCTTACCGGGCGCGTATTGCCCGCGTGCCAGCAAAACATTGTTTTTGACAGCCAATGCACCCAATTCCTTTAAAACTTCGGAGTCCGTGGCCGGAAACCTCTTTTCGTAGAATGCCTGCTGATCCAGCGTTGCCTGCTGAATTTTCTTGTCCAAGCCTCGCAGCGGACGGGTTTTCAATTGCATCGCGCGATATTCGGATTGACGTTCTTCGATGCGCACCGCATCCCCCGCCTTAGCTTGCTCCCAGGCAAACACCAGCCGTACCGCCAGGAAAGAATTCAGCAGCACCAACAAAAACAGCACTCCATAATGCCAATGCTGCGCTGTGATACGGATGTTCGTCCATCGCCAGCCGGACAAATTCATCGCACGCTCCGATCTGCCTTGGACCGTGTGTGTGTCGGGGCATTCTCAGACGCGGCACGATTCCGTGCCGGGTGACCTGCGGTTTCGCGCGTCGCGTGAGTCCCGGATTTTTCTTCTTCCGCCTTGACATCCGTCCATGCAAGATCGCCCGGGTTGAACTCGGCGAGAATGTCGACGTTCACGTCTGTCGAGCTCGACATGGTAGGAACAAACCCAGCGCGTCCCTGCCCTTGTATATCGGCGGTTTCTCCAGCGACAAGCGGCGCAAGGAAGTGGGGTGACTTCTCCAGATTCGTCACCAGCGCCACCACCTTATCGCGTGGTCCGTTGACCCGCAGGCGCATCATCACATGACCGTCTTTCGTCATTTGCGGATCGATGCTCATGACCTGAACACCCTGAGGCAGCACTAACTCCAGGTCCATCAGCGCCGTGGTCCAGGAAAAAGATTTCTGGAGGAAGAGTTGATTCAAGAATTCCGAACGATCGAGCGTGGCTGCGTTCGCCGGTTCCCGCATCAACGCCTCGTCTCGTTCCCATTCCTGTTGCAGCGCCTGCGAGGCGAGATTCCAGCGATGGGCAACAGCCTGTGCCTGGGCGGCCTTGGCTTCCTCCCGACGCAACTGAAGGAAAAGAGCCAGCGCCAGGACGACCAATGCGACGGCGGCGATGCGCAGCCGCAGAAGGACGGGCCTTAGCTCAAAGAAAGGACGCGACGCGAGATTGAGAGTGATGCGCATCAGCCCCGCAGCGCCCCCACCACACTGGTAAAGCGGCCCAGTTCGACCTGACTCGGGGCCGCGCCAGTGGAAAAGGACTGTGAGTTGACCAGACTGCGCAACGGAATCTGCCACGTGCCATCGGCGGCAAGATGCTGGCGCAATACATCCGCCGGCTCCAGGCCCGCCACCCACACTTCAACGAGCGGCACATGCAACATGTCTTCGAAGTATGCAGCCGCCACCAGGACTGCCTGTGCCACATCTCCGGGTTCCGTATTGGCGCGGTCGGTCGAGCGGTACAGAAGCAACTCCCCCTCATGCGCGATGGCGGTTGTCATCGAATCCTGCTCTGTATGCACTAAAAGGTGCGAACCAGTGTCCGGCAGCGCAGCCATGGCTGCCAGCGTTGCCGGCAACAGAACGCCGGGTTCGCGCTGCATGCTGCGCACCAAAGATTCGATCTCATCTCGAACGTCGGCCGGCATGGCTGCCGCAATGACCTGCACGGGGCCGTTCTTGCCGGCGGGGTCCACGGGCTTCAGCATCTGATACGACACGGCAGCCATATCCGCGTCGAACGGTAACATCTTGCGCAACCGAAATCGAACGAGCGGCAATATCTCCTGCGACCTTGCCGGTAATGTATCGAAATCCAGGATATGCACTCGGGTGCAGGCGTCCGGCACAACGAGCGTCCAATCGCGTCCGCGGAGATCGACCGAATCCAGCGCGCTTTTCAGGGCGGCAAGAACGGCGCTGCTGTCGCGGAACACGGGCGCGGTCACCCCAGCGGCGACAGAGCCCACTGGCAGAGCTTCAAAGACGGCTGTGTCCAGCGGAGACTCGACTCTGGATGAGCCGCCCGCGAGGATCCCATCCGGTGCGATTTCGCAGGCCCGACGCGGACGTACTGCAAATTGCAGTGAGCTTGGAAAAAGATGCATGTAGGTCAAGCTTATCGTGAAGCTTCAATGAAAGTAACTTTGTTGATTTCTTTCAGCGTCGTCAGGCCCAGACGGACCCGTTGCAACGCCGACTCTCGCAGAAACGACATTCCTTCGCTCTGCGCCGCTTTTCGCACTTCCGAGCTCGGCCGCTTCTCCAAAATAATTTCACGGATCCGGTCATTCAATTCCAGCAACTCATGGATCGCGGTGCGCCCCTTATAGCCCGTGCCACCGCACTCAATGCAGCCAGCGCCTTCCTGAAATGGAAACCCAGACCATTCGTTCCAATCCAGTCCGCTCAACTCCAGGGTCTCGCGGTCATACTCCACCGATCTCTTGCAATCTTCGCAAATCACACGAACCAATCGTTGGGCAAGAATGCAGTTGAGGGCGGAAACAAAATTGTAGGGTTCAACTCCCATATTGAGAAAGCGGCCCAGGACATCCACAACATTGTTGGCGTGGACAGTGGTGAAGACCAGATGGCCGGTCAGGGCCGAGTTGATCGCAATCTGCGCCGTTTCCTGGTCGCGAATCTCGCCGACCAGAATCTTGTCCGGATCGTGGCGCAGAATGGAACGCAGGCCGCGAGCGAAGGTCAGCCCCTTCTTTTCATTGACCGGAATCTGCGTGATGCCGCGAATCTGATACTCCACTGGATCTTCAATCGTGATGATCTTGTCTTCATCGCTTTTGATTTCGTTCAATGCCGCATACAGAGTGGTCGTCTTTCCCGATCCGGTCGGCCCGGTCACCAGCACCATGCCGTACGGTTCGCGGATATAGCGGCGAAAACGGCGCAGATCCTCTTCGGCAAAGCCCACAACATTGAGCGTCAGCGAATGGAAGGTTTCGCTCATCGATTCCTTGTCGAGAACGCGAAGGACCGCATTTTCGCCATGGACGGTAGGCATGATGGAAACACGGAAATCGATCAGGCGGCCTTTGTAGCGGACTCGAAAACGACCGTCCTGGGGAACGCGGCGTTCCGCAATGTCCAGTTCGCTCATCACTTTGATGCGGGAAAGAATGGTCTGATGATGCTCCCGCGCAATCGGAGCCATGGCGTGCTGCAGTACGCCGTCAATGCGGTATTTCACCAGCAGACAGTCGTCGAACGTTTCCAGGTGGATGTCGCTGGCCCGCCTCTCCAACGCGGTAAAGACCATGGTGTCCACGAGCCGGATGATGGGGCTGACATCTTCCTCCGATGTCAGCTTTTCAATCGAGAGCGTCTCGTCGGCATTGTCTTCGGAAGAAAGAACGTCGAATGTCAGTCCCTCGGTCGCTTCGTCCAGCACGCGTTGCGACTGCTCGGTCTTCTTCAGCAGGTCGGTAATCTGGCTGAGCGTAGCGACCTTGACGCCAATTCTCTGCCCCAGCAGGCTGGAAATTTCATCCATCATCATCAACCGGCTGGGATCGCTGACGGCAATGACCAGCTTGCCTTCCAACTGCTCCAGCGGAACGAAGTTGTAGCGGAACATCATGTCGACCGGCACGGTGCGGAACAATTCGTGCTGAATGCGAAAATTTCTGAGATCGACAAACTCGCACCGATACCTGGCGGCAAGCGCCCTGGCCTGCGCGATTTCATCGGTGACGATGGGCTTTGCGTTGGGAATGACTGCAATTTCCGCCATGCTGTTTCTCCTTCTCTTAGCGCATAACGTAGCCGCCATCGACCGAGATCGATTGGCCAGTGATATAGCTTGCGGCGGAACTACAGAGCCACAGAACAGCGTCGGCGATTTCTTCGGGCCGACCTGGGCGACCCATGGGAACGTAGGTCTTCAACATCGCCTCCAGCTCCTCACCCTGGCCTGCCGCAATCATCTGGTCTGTCATGGGCGTCTGGATCATGCCCGGGCACACCGCGTTGACGCGTATGCCGCGCGTCGCGTATTCGAGAGCCGCGCTCTTGGTGAATCCAATAACTCCATGCTTAGCGGCGTGATAGGTCCCACGTCGGGCGCCTCCTACAAGACCTCCTAGGGAAGAGCAGTTGACGATGGCGCCGCTTCCTTGCTGGCGCATCTGTTGCAGCTCGAACTTCATGCAACTCCACACACCGCGCAGGTTGATGCCCATAACTCTGTCGTAATCGTCGCGGGGAGAATCTGCGGTTTCCGCAAGAACATTCTGAACGCCGGCATTGTTGTAGGCCGCGTCGAGCCGCCCGAATAAGGCGACAGTCTGCTTTACCATCGCATCCACTTGCGCGTCATCCGAAACGTCACAGCGAACGGCCAATGTCCTGTGACCTTTATCAGCGAGCGCTTTGGCTGCGGACTGCACGGCTTTCTCATTCCAGTCCGCTAACACCACGGAAGCACCTGATTCAGCAAAAGCTTTCGCCGTCGCAAGACCTAACCCTGACGCTGCGCCTGTAACGACGGCGACTTTGTTTTCAAACGATATGTTCATGCCATCTCCTTCTCTTCTAGTGTTGCATCGCGCCGGCTGCGCCAAGGCTGAAGATGGGCAGATAGAGCGCGATCAGAATCGTGACCACGACGCCGCCCATCACGATTAAAATTGCCGGTTCGATCAATGAAAGCGCCGCCGTCAGCGCGGTCTGTACATCTTCCTCAAAAAATTCGGCGACGGAATTCAACATTCCCGGCAGCGCTCCGGTCGCTTCGCCGACTTCAATCATCTCAATCGACAGCTCAGGGAAAATCTTTGTGCTGTTCAGGCTTGTGGCCAGCCCTTTGCCTTCCCGCACGCTGGTCACGGAGCGGGCGACAGCCTGGCTGAGCCGACGGCTTCCAATGGATCGCGCGGCTGTCTCCAGCGATGGCACCAGCGGCAGACCTCCCGATAAGAGAGTCGAGAGCGTGCGCGCGAACAGTGCTACCTGGTATTTCACCCAGATGTTGCCGAAGATGGGGGTCCCAATGCGAATGGAATCGATCCGGTTCGCGCCGCTGTCGGTGCGGCTCCAGCGGATCAGGCCAACAACAAGGAGCACGACAGCCACCACCATATACGGCAGGTAGGATTGGAAATCTTTCCCTAGCGTCAGCATGAACGTCGTGATGGCTGGCAGCTTGGTTCCAATCTGGTCATAGAGCGCGGCAAAACGCGGCACGACAAAGCTAATCAAGAAGATAAACAACCCGGTGACCATGACAATCAGGAGTACCGGATAAAAAAGCGACGCGATCAGCTTCTTGCGAAACGTGAGCGCAATGCGTTGGAACGCCAGATAACGGGTGAGCACTTCCTCCAGGTTGCCGGAGCGCTCGCCTGCCTGGAGTGAGGTCGTGTAAATCACTGGAAATCCGCCCTGAGATTCAAACGCCGCAGAAAGCGATTGCCCGGTGCGCACGCGAATCGCCACATCTTCCAGTTGCGCGCGGAGGATGGAAGCCTTTTGTCGCTTGGCCAATAGCTCGACCGAGGAAAGAATCGGCAGGCCGGCGCGAATCAAGGTCAGGAACTGCTGATTGAAGATTAAAAACGGCTCCAGCTTGACGCGCTTGCCCGCGCCCGCCTTGCCGGCGATCCCCTTGGGCTTGACCCAGTACACGTAATGGCCGGACTGGGCGAAGCGCTGGCGCAGCTCCTCGGCAGAGTTGGCCAGGTGGATGTTCTCCTGCACGTGTCCACGCTCGTCGGCAGTTTTGACAATATATTCCACAGAACCCTATTCCTTATGCTGTGCGCGCACATCGCCCGCCGGAGCAAGATTCAACGCGCGTAGCTGACCCCAAGATATCAGCCTTGCGATACGGCCGTCTGGCCCAACGGCGAATGGCAGGCTCAGCGCGTTCCAATCCCCGTGGTCCAGTGGCTGCCAGGTTTTCCCATCATCGTGGGAGATGTCGCTCCCGTGCCGCTCGCCTGCGGTTGCCATTGGGCGCGGGCTGGAACGGCGCCACCCAGCGAGATGGCCACAGCCAACGCTAAGGCAATCCGTGTCCAAGATTGTGACTGCAAGGATTGTGACTGCAATGTTTTTGTCTGCAACATCACTCCAGTAAAAGTAGAAGTGTCATCCTGAGCATAGCGAAGGACCTTGCGGTTCATGGCCAACCACAAGGTCCTTCGGTCGCCGCGGCTCCCTCAGGACGACAAACTGTTCACTATACCAACAGTAAAAATGCTTTACATGGGAGCCAGACCGTTGACGACGACGACTCCAGCAGGCGGAACAAAGGAGAACGTGGCAGCATCCAACGGAGGATTTGGCTGCTCGTCGGTCAACCGAAAACTCGTGATCGCGCCGTCGACTTCACTCCACTGGATCGCCTGAATCTTGCCGTCGGAAGTCACCGTCAGCTCGACTTCAGCGACTCTCTGTTCCATCCCCTTCGGAATACCGCGCAACAGATATTCCGCGCCATTCGGCATGAGCGTCAGATTGGTTAGCTCTTTTTCTATGCGTGTATGGCCCAATAAGAACCGCAGCGGCGAACGAAAATCTTCCAGTTGCTTTGCCGCATAGCGCTCGGCCTGGGCATCTCCGGGCGTGTAGGAGTATCCATATTGGCCGCCGATGACAAAAACTTTGCCCAGCGGGTCGGTGTAATTCCAGCGCATGCGTCCGGGCTTTTCCAGCAGCAGAATGCCGCTTTCCGCCCGCTGCATTCCCATGCCGCTATAGGTCTCAGTGAAGTGGACGCTGAGCGAGTGCAGCCGGTCGTAATGCTGGTCCACTTGCCGGGTCAATTCCCGCAATGTGTACGCGACGTTTGCAGTCTGGACTGACTGCTGCGACGCGCTCACACCCGGCCCGATCACCCCGAACCCCGGTAAGGCGAACCACAGCACTGGCAGGACGATCATTGCCAGCCAATACCTGGCTCGTTTCATGGAAGTTGCCGGAGTGGTAATCTCTGCGCCTGTCAAAAGCTTTCAGAATTGAAATTTACGAAACTGGCTGCGTGCAATTTGTGCTGCCGGCCGGGTCGGCCTTTTTTTCTCCGGTCTGATCCATACAGAACCCGCGGTGGCCGGTCTTTCCGACTGCCTGCGGCACCGCCGTTACCTCAAAGGATGTAATCACGTCCTGGTTGTTCACCGTCACTTTGGTGCAATTCGTAATGGCGAATAAATATCCGCTCTTATATCCACTCGCCAGATCCGCCGGGATCAACTGCGCCGCCTGAGGGCTGGGAGCGCCTGTCTTCGGATCGCCGCCCAGTTGCGCAAGGCTACAGGAAAACCCGTTCGCGGGATAGTCCGTCTGATACTGGATCTGGGCGCTGTATATGGTACCCAGCTCCTCCAATGCCGCCGTCTCGTTGGCCTGGCTACGCATGTTCATATAGTTCGGAATGGCGACGGCCATAAGGATCAAAATGACCGACATGACAATCAGCAGCTCCATCAGCGTGAAGCCAGCCTGACGCAGCCGCCTTCTGGAAACTTCTAAGACTGTATTCATTTTCAACACCCTGCATCTGAAACAAATACGAATATATTCCTACTGTATCAGCAGGCAAGGCGATCGCGTGTGACCTTCAGTCCATTCAAATTGCCCAGCATCGCCACCGCAATCGACTCTGGAACGAACAACTGCCGCGCCATCCGCGTCAGGTCCGCGCCGGTGACCTGTCCCACCTTCTCCAGGACCTCGGGCACGGAATCGAAGCGCTGGAAGTACATCTCCTGCCGGGCCAGGTTCGACATGAGAGCGCCCGAGCTTTCCAGGCTCATCAGAATATTGCCCTTCAACTGGTCTTTGGCGCGCTGCAATTCTTCTTCCGGTACCGACTGCTCTTTCATCCGGCGAAACTCTTCCACCGTCAGGCGAATGACCTGCTCGGCATTTTGCGCCGAGGTGCCCGCATACACGCACAGCGAACCGGTATCGCGGAAGGAACTCAACTCGCTGAAAATCGAATAGGCCAGTCCGCGGTCCTCGCGCACATTCTGGAACAGCCGGGAACTCATGCCGCCGCCAAGAATCAAATTCAACAGAGCTACGACATAGCGCTGCTCATCGTTGACTGGCGGAGCGGGAACGCCCAGACACAACTGCAACTGCTCCAGCGATTTCTTCTGCCGGGAAACGATCCGGGCATGCACCTTGGGCCGGGCCGCAAACGGAGCCACCAGAATATTTTCAGTCGCAGGGGTCGATGGCAGGTGCGCCAGTTTCTCCGTCACCAAGGTGACAAACGCGTCGTGGTCCAGATTTCCCGCGGCGGAGAAGATCATATTGCCGCCCTGGAAGCGGCCACCGTAAAAGTCGAACAACATTCCTTGATCGAAGCGCCGCACCGTCTCCCGCGTACCCAGGATCGGCTTCCCCAGGGGATGGTCCTTCCAGAAACTCTGCGTGAAAATTTCATTCACCAGCATGTCCGGATTGTCCTCATCCATCTTGATCTCTTCCAGAATGACTTTGCATTCCCGGCCGATATCGTCCGGAGCAAAAATGGGATGCATCACCAGATCGGCCAGGACGTCGAGCGCCTTCGGCACATGCTCGTCCAGCACCTTCATGTTGAAACAAATTGTCTCCTTGCTGGTGAAGGCATCCAGATTGCCGCCGATCGCATCGACTTCGCGGGCGATGCTTTTTGCCGAGCGCGACTTGGTACCCTTGAAAACCATATGTTCAACGAAATGCGAGACTCCGTTGATCTCCGGCATCTCGTCGCGCGACCCGGTCTTGACCCAGACGCCCATCGAGACGGAACGAACGTGTTCCATGCGCTCGGTGAGAATCACCAGACCGTTCGGCAATTCGGTGCGGCGGATATTACGGCTTTGGGAGGTATTGCTGGAACTGCCATGCGTGCTGAAGTGGGTGCTTGCCTGCGTGCTGTTCATCGTGTTCATCCATATATAATTTTTTCACAGACTGACCCGGCGTGCTGCCCAGGCCGAAAGGGAGCGGAA
>JAJZDO010000635.1 GCA_021805955.1 Acidobacteriota bacterium | reverse complement strand
TCCGATCTCCAGGTCGAACGGCTTCCCCACATAGTCATCGGCTCCGGAATTCAGCAACTCCACGATCGACGACTTCGAGGTAATCGCGGTCAGCACCAGCACCGGCGCTTTCTGCCCGCGTTTGCGCAGACGCTGCAGGACATCGGTGCCGCTGATCTTCGGCAGCATCAGGTCCAGAACGATCAGGTCGTACTCCCCCATCTCGGCCAGATACGCTCCGGTCTCGCCATCGCCGGCAATGTCCACGGCATACCCTGGCCCCTCGCGCAGCGCTACGGCGATATTCTCCGCCAGACGTTCTTCATCCTCCACGATCAGGACTCGCATACGCCTCTCACTACACCTTAGACCCTAACTTGCCGAAGCCCTCATCGCTTTAGGACATCGTCCAGTCCTCGTTAATCGTTTCCGGCCATGTAAAAGTGCACGGCTGGAGTGATCACCAGCGAAAGCACCATGGAGATAAGAATCCCGCCGATCACAGCGATCGCCAGCGGTTGCAGCATCTGCGAGCCGGCGCCCAGAGCCAGTGCCAGCGGAAACATCCCGGCCACCGCCGCGACCGCCGTCATCACAATGGGTCGCAGCCTTCTGCGGCCTGCCTGGATCATGGAATCTCGCGGAGAAAATCCAGCCTCGCGAAACTTTACATCAGCGTCCAGCAGTAAAATTCCGTTCTTCGCAACAATGCCGACCACCATAATCAACCCCATGAAGGAGGAAATGTTGAAGTCGGTCCCCGTAATCATCAACGCAAGAAAAACTCCGGAGGTGGACAAGACCGCCGACGCCAATATAGACACCGGCGCTGAAAATGTTCTGAACTCAAACACCAGCACCAGAAAAACCAGCAGCAAGCCAGCAAACAGTACCATCAGCAAATCGCGGAAGGATTGCTGCTGCGTCGCATAGGTCCCGCCATATTCCACTCGAATCTGCGGCGGCAGGTTCACCGAGGCCACTGCTTTTTTCACGCCCACAATGGCCTGCCCAAGACTTGTTCCCTCGAGACGCGCGGAAACTTCCACAAGCCGCTGCAGGTTTTCCCGCAGAATTTCCGTCTGCCCTGGAAGGTTTTGCACCGTCGCCAGCGCGCCCAACGTCGCTGTTGTGCCGGCGGAGCTGACGAGCATAGTGTTGTTCATCGCCTGCGGCGAGGAGCGGTTCTGGTCCGGAAAGCGAACGCGGATGTCATACGCGCGGTTGTTTACGACCAAGGGTGTAGGCGCGGTTTTACCCTGCAGCAAAGCAGCCGCATCCGTCGCCACTTCTTCCGGAGTAAACCCGCTGGTCGCGGTCACTGAAGGTTGAACGTGATAGATCGTCTCCGGGCTGCTGATCGTATCGTCGATTCCGTTCAGCACTCCCACCACGCCAGGGACATTCGAAATCTTATCTGCCACGATCGGCGCCCAATGACGCAACAGATCCGGATCTTCACTGAACAGCTTGATGTCGACTGGCTGCGGCGCATTCGTCAGGTCGCCGATCATGTCTTCCAAGACCTGGTGAATATCGATGTCGAGGGCCGGTTCCGCTCGACTGACTTTGTCCTGCACCTCATCCATAATCGCGTAAATGTCGCGGCTACGATGACTCGTCAGGTTCACCGAAATATCGCCCGTGTTGGCTTCGGTCACGGATGCCAAACCCAGTTGCAGTCCGGTGCGCCGCGATGTCGCCTTCACCTCCGGGATGGATCGAATCATCTCGACGACATGCCCCACCACGCGATTGGTCTCCTCCAGAGAACTCCCGGGCGGCATGATGTAGTCGACGGTAAATCCTCCTTCATCCATTTTCGGCAACAGATCGGAACCGAGCGAGGTATACGAAAAGTAAGAAATCACAATCAGCACAACGGCAAAACCTGCCAGCCACCACGGTCGAGCCAGAACAATCGTCAGCAAACGTTCATAGGCGCCAATAATGCGCTTCATGAAGCCGCCGATGCTGGCCTCTTCGGCTTCCATCATCCGTCGAGTTTCATCCTCGTGCGAAGCAAATGCGCCGATTCGATCCGACGGTGGCACCGTGTCCTTGCGCCGAACAAAAAATTGACTCAGCGTCGGTGTCCACGTCAGCGCCAGAAACAGCGACGAGATCAGGGCGGAGCCCATTGTGATCGCCAGCGCGCGGAAGAAAGTTCCCGTGACGCCAGTGATAAGAATCAGCGGCAGAAAAATGACCACCGGCGTCAGGGTCGAGCCGACCAGCGGCACCTTCAGCTCGCTCAACGCGCTTTGAACTGCCTGCATTCTTCCCTGACCCGCATCGCGGTGCAGGACGATGTTCTCCACCACCACAATGGCATCGTCGATCACCAAGCCTACCGCGGCGGCCAGGCCACCTAGCGTCATCAGGTTGAAGGTTTGTCCCAGTAGCTTCAGCACCACGAAGGTCAGCGCAATCGTCACCGGAATGACCATGCCCGCCACCAGCGAACTTCCCCAGTCCTGCAAAAAAACGATCAGCACAATGCACGAAAGAATGATGCCGATCAGAATGGCATCGCGAACGCTGGCAATGGCTTCCTTCACCAGTTGCGCCTGATCGTAGTACACGGAGATGTCAATCCCGGGCGGAAGAGTTTTTCTGATCTGTGCCAGCTCCGCGTACACTCCGTCTGCCACCGCCACCGTATTGGTTCCCGGCTGACGATTGATGCTTAGCAGCACGCCAGGCTTGCCGTCCGCCGTAACCACCGTGTACACGGGCTTCACTCCAGGCTTCACAGTAGCCACATCGCCGATATGCACCGGAACACCGGCAGGCGTGTTCTTAATGACGATATTGGCAATCTCGCTGGGATCGTGGACCTGTCCATCCACCAGATCCAGCACCAGGTCGTGATGTTCTGCAATCAGCCCGGGAGATTCAATCAGATTTGTTCGGCGCACCGCTTCCAGAATTTCTGTCGCCGTCACCGAGGCTCGCAGCAGTTTTGCCGGATCGGGAATGATGTCGAACTCCGGCTCTTCCCCACCTTGCACCAGCACCGTAGCCACGCCGTTCACGCGGTTCAGACGCGGCTCCATGTCGTATGTCGCCACTTCCCACAGCCGGGTCGCCGGCATCGTGCTGGACGTCAGACCAAATCCGAGAATAGGAAAGCTGGAGAAGCGCAGCCGCGTCGCTTCAATTTTCGCCGAGGGCGGCAGCGAGGCTTGAACCGCAGCCATGGCGGAATTCACCCGCTGCAGCGTCTGAAACATGTCCTCTTTCCAGTCGAAAAACAGGTCCACTTCCGCCGTGCCACGACTGGTGATCGACCGTACCGTCTGCAGTCCTTGCACCGTGTTCACAGCTTCTTCAATGGGCCGGGTAATCGTGACCAGCATCTGATCGATCGGCATCACCCCGTTGTCGATAGCAATCAGCACGCGCGGAAAATTTGTCGTGGGAAAGACGGCGATGGGGATACTCAGCGCCAGAATTGCGCCAACGAGCGATAACACGATAATCACTGAGATCACAGCTTTTGAATAGGTGACGAACCAGGCT
>JAJZDO010001045.1 GCA_021805955.1 Acidobacteriota bacterium | reverse complement strand
TAAGCGGTCCGGTAACAAAAATTGTCGCCATGGAGACTAGTCCCCAGCTCACCATGATGCGCGACAGCCATAACCGGGCGCCAACCCTATGAAGAATCAAGTTGCTTGGAACTTCAAACAGAGCGTAACTTACAAAAAACAATCCGGCTCCCAGGGCATAGGCGCTGGTGGAAATCCCTACAGAGGTTTGCAGGGTCTGTTTGACAAAGCCAATGTTGGCGCGATCGAGAAAGGAAACGATATACATCAAAAGCAGGAAGGGAATTAGCCGCCTGCGGGCAAGCGAGACGGCGTGATTCAACTCGATGGAATTTGCATCTGCAATTGCGGACGAATCTTCCAACCGAAGATGCTTGTACCCTGAAGGGAAGACCGCCTTGCGGGACCGACCGCGGGATGGAAGGCTCTCATGCAATTGCATCTCATGTTTCGACACGTTTGGAGGGACAATTGGGGGGCCGCTCAGTTTGGCTGGCTCAATTCCTGGCCTCCGTGGTAACGGACGAAATTTTCACTGGCCCCAACAAGCCGGATGGGAGCAGGGGTGAATTTGCTTGATAAGGTTTAACATCCGTAAACGTATATTTCTTAACTGCATTCGGCTGTTGGTCGCCAATCAAGCGATTGACCCAGGCATTGGTCACCTTGATCGTGATCTGATTGGTCCCCGGCTTGAACGCATGGGTCACGTCGATTCGATAGGGTGCGTGCCAAACGACACCTAGATCTTTTCCGTTTACCGTGACGTCAGCCAGGTTCTTTACGTCTCCCAAGTTGAGCCAAAGTTGGGCGTTCTTGTGGAACCACGATCTTGGAGCTTGGATCGTCTTCGTATAGCTACCGGTACCTGAAAAATACTTCACACCATCGTCTGCGCTGTTGCTCCAGGAGACCAATTGGTCCAGTGTAATCGACGGCGGAGCGCCGCGGCCGGGTTGAAAGCTTACGCTCCATGGGCCATCCACGGTTGCGATGTCCATCTCGGTCTTGCGAGGCAATGTCAAAGATTCTGTAGCGGTCGGTTTGCGGAAGACAACAAAAACAGTGCCCCACGACTCAAGATGGAGAGGTATTGTAGTGCGGCCATTCGCAATCTTGTACGAGACTGGCTCAGACTTACCGGTTTCCGCATGCCATAACTCAGGAGCTTTTCCGGTCACGCGAAAGCTGGCATCCACTGTCTCGTCATGATTCTTGCGGTTATCGACAAAGTAAATGTCTCCATCCGTGAGCTTGCGACGCGCGAAAAGAATATTCGTATCGTTGGACGGTTTCGTGTAGTCGAAATCCGGGCTGACATTGAGCGCATGGAACACTTGATCCAGGGTCTGGCCAGCATAGACCGTCCCTTTGCCTACATGATGCACGCCGGTACCATCCCCGAACAGACTGTCGTTCAAACGATGAAACTCGGCCTGATCGTCAGCCAGGCTAGGATCGTCCATCGGTTTAGGGCCTGCAACGACAGCCCCCTGTTCCACTAACTCATGAATGGCGCGTAATACAGGTAGCGACATGTGCTCGGCATATGGATCGATCCCCAGAACGCGATAGCTCATCCCGCTCGGCGTCGTAATCCGTCCGTTGTTCACGCTAAGCACATGGATCAAACCGTCGGCGTTAATGTAGTCGAAGCCATAGCCGTGGGGAATGTTCGGCGCTTTTTTATTGAAGATTGCAGTCAGGTTGGAATCTTCTCCATAAAAGTAAATCAGGTCCGCGTCGAAGTGGCCTTGCTGCAACATGTAGCTGCTGCGTGCAATGTAGTCGATCCACGGGCCGGCCTCATTGGCCCAGGTCTCATTGCGGTTGAACCATTGTCCGAATGGCCCCAGCGTCAGACCCGGCGCTTTGTTTATCAGCGGCTGGTGCGCGGATTCGTGAATTACGAAACGGTTGATACCGTTCAGCAACTCCTGGTCCGCCGTCGGCTTCAGGGTTTCAGGCGACCATGCCCACGGCGCGGCGGCGGCTGTCATCGACTCGGCGGCTGCAATATTTTGACCATAGATATGCGCCACTGAGGCCGATTCGCGATCGTCGGCGTTGTAATCGTATTGAATTTCGTTGACACCGGGTGTCTGCGTCCACATCGCACCCATTGGAATGTCGTCCAGCTTCTTTACCTCCATCCCGTCAGCAATGAAGGCCCGCCCGGACTCATGCGATTCGCCATAGTGTCCCATGCCGCGTTCTTTCAGGGACGCTTCCACCTGGCCATAGTGTTCATCGGCAGTCAGGTCGGCAATGGTCTTGCGAAAGTCCCACAAAAACCGGTCGCTGTCCGCCGCACTCTGCACCACTTGGCCAGTCAGGACCGGCATCCACGGCGTCGGATCGTAGCCGCGACGCTTCTTGAACTCGGCAATCATGTTGTCGGTCCAATTCTGCGCGCCGGCCTCCCAGCTGTCGGTAATGACGTACTGGATGCCGTCCTTGCCCATCGAATCGGCCCCGACCGTCTGTTTGTAGCTGTCAAGATAGTTGTTCATATAGTTCTTGACGTAGCCGCGATTCAGTTTGTCGACTTCGAGTCCGGTGGCTTCCGCGGTTGCAGGATGGTTGGTGATTCCCAGCAAAGAATAGCCGAATCGAACCACGACCCAATTGCCCGGTGGAGGTGTCCAGTCGAGCGAGCCATCGGGCCTCATCTTGCCAGTCAGATCGACCACATCGCTTTTCTTGATGGCGTCGGCTGCAGGTACGGGAGCTGTTGCAAATTGGTACAGGTCCTCGACAGGAACGAAAGCAGCCTTTTCCTCGAACCGGTTGACGCGATCGCCAGGATGCAGATTCAATTCTGCAATTTTGTAGGTTGTGGGAGGCGGCCCTACTTTGATGCCCAGGGATTTGAGGTCCATGCTTTTGGCCCAGGCGGGAAGCGGGGGAGGCATTTCCCGTTGGAACGTCACGCGGAAGTATTTTGCCGTGACTGCAGGGAAGGAAACTGTATATTCCGGAGATTTGCCGTCTGGCAGATCGACGATCTTGCGAAAATTCTGCCCGTCGTCGCTTGCCTCCAGAGCTTTCTTCGGATTGCTGATCCCAGACAATACAGCCGTCAGTCCATCCACGCCTTTCATTGAAATCGTGAGTGCGCGCATGGCCTGCGGAGAGGGAAATTCGAACTGAATCCATGCGTCGCTCCCAGCCGGGGGGATGGGCAGTTCGGTTGTGTTCTGTACATCTCCATCGCTTAGCATGGCCTCGTTCGGCGCGCCGGAACTGGATGTCATCTTTGGATGGAGAGATTCGATGGGAACGTCGCCTGCAGGCCTGCGATAGGCTATTACGACGGAATCGGCGTAGAACTGCGGAATGGGCTTGGAACCTTTCGGCGCAGTGAGCAGGTCATGCACCCCCAAATTTTGAAAGGCCCCAGTGTTGGCCGGGGGATGGGCCAGTTTGCCGGAAAACGGCTTTCCTCCTTCGATGGAAGTTTCGCTCCATACATACTTCTTCATTCCTTGCGATGCCGGGACCCAGGGGCCGCCCGTCTCACTCCAGCCCGG
>JAJZDO010000960.1 GCA_021805955.1 Acidobacteriota bacterium | reverse complement strand
GGAGAGCACGGGGAAGGTGAGGGGCGCGGTGGTGTTGCGCTGGTTTTGTGTGCGGAAGGTGACGACAGGCGAAGAGCGATAGACGCGGATGGAGTCGGTCTGTGCCGAAGCCGTGCCCGAGCGAAAACGCAGCTCGCAGTAATCGCCGAGCGCATCGTGTCCCTGGCTTCGCTCCACGGAGCCATGCTCTGGCGCGGCACCAGACTTGGTATCAGGCTCTTTGCCACGCAGAAGACTGTTCGTTGCTGCGAGATGGACCGAATACTGCCCGTCCGATGCGAACTCCGCCCGCACCAGCGCGCTGCTGCACGTATGGGCCTGCGCTGGATCCGCGTGGATTGGGGGAGCGATGAGGAAGCAGCCCAAAAGGCCGACAGCGGAGACATTCAGCAAGGAGAGCGGCAAATTTAGCGGGGTGAGCGGATTGGGGAACGCGGAAGTTCGCAGAAAATCCATAGTCGGCACGATAGCAGATTCGGGCCGTTTTGTGCGGGTAAAAAACCAGCCGGGACAGAGTTGAAATGGCGACGTAGATGGAGGTTGCAAACAGAGATCGTCAACGCGATAACGCTCGCGGAGCGAATCGCACTGACCACGATGCGTGGTGACTGATACGCGATGCGGAGAGATGACGCTTCGCGTGGTTGAATCCTCGCTCATGGAGAGTTTTTCGCGACTATCGGCATCTCGGAATGCTTTTGATCGCGGAGTGCTTGTGCTAATCTGCAAGCGTTCGGTTTCTGACTCTGGAACGAGTGTCCTGCGGAATGCAACGCGCTTCGGTTCGATGGGCCACAATAAACAGATGCCGGGGAGAAGGGAAGAATCGAGTCGGCGGCCCACGGGCGTATTTGCGCGAGCGGCTTCATCAGGGGCCAGGTGGAAATTCTTCAGAAACCGCAGATATTTTTCCGGTTGAACGATGAGTGCCCCGCGTCGTGGAAGACTCCGAAGCGGGTAGTGAATTCATCAGCGACCGGCATAAAAGCAGTCTGGTCATGCGACGGGTGTGTCGCGGGAGGCTCTGATTTTCATGCAGCGAGCTAGGATGATTTTCCAGTGGCTGGTTGCGACGGCTCTTGTCAGTTTCCATCGGTCGGCAACTGCGGAAACCACCGGCTCGCTCCCGAATATATTCGCGCCCGCCGCTACTCCGGCACGCCAGATTTTTGGTCTTTCAATCTTCGTATTCCTGATTACCGGAGCAATCTTCGTCGTGGTCGCAGGATTGCTTACTGTGGCCATCTTCCGTTTTCGGAGCACAAATTCAGGCACCACAATCGAGCCGCCGCAGATCTACGGCAGCACGCAGGTGGAACTGGCATGGACCGTGGTTCCGGTGTTGATCGTAGCGGTTCTGTTTCTGACCACAGCGCGCATCATTTTCGTAATTCAGGACGCGCCAAAGCCCAAGAAAACTCTAGATGTAACGGTCGTGGGCCATCAGTTCTGGTGGGAATTCCGTTATCCTGCGCTTGGCATTGTCACTGCAAACGAGCTACACGTTCCCGTCAGTCCTGTACGTGCTCCGCAGCCCACCTATCTCAAACTGCTTTCTGCGGACGTGATTCACAGCTTCTGGGTGCCGCAGCTGGCGGGGAAAACAGATCTGATTCCCAACCACGAAAACACTATGTGGATTGACCCGCACAAGCCGGGACTGTATCTTGGCCAGTGCGCACAGTTCTGCGGCTCGCAGCATGCGCTCATGCTGCTTCGCGTCTATGTAGATACTCCATCCGATTTCGCCGCCTGGGTGAAAAACCAGCAACGGATTGCAGTGCAGGATTCTCAAGTTGCCGTCGGTCGACGGATATTTGAGACCGAGGCATGTATGAACTGCCATCGGATTGCCGGAACCGCAGCGACAGGCACCTTCGGTCCGGATCTGACGCATCTGATGAGCAGGAGTACGATCGCCTCCGGAGCCGTGACCAACACACCGGAACACCTGCGTGCCTGGATCAAAGACCCCAGCCACTACAAGGACGGCGCACTGATGCCGGCCATGCAACTGGATGATCAGCAGCTTGACCAGCTAACTGCATATCTGGCCACACTCAAGTAGAAGAAGTGAGAATGGAGCAGGGTGAACTATGAGCGATCTTCCCATGCCGATCGGTGAAACGCCGGAAGCTGCCCAGGGCGGGATCCGTTCTGCTGACTGGTTGGAATGGCTTCACGGATGGATTGTTACGGTCGACCACAAGCGACTGGGCATTCTGTATATCCTCTACTCGATTTTTTTCCTGCTCGTTGCCGGCGCCGAGGCTCTGTTCATCCGCATTCAGCTTGCCATTCCCAACAATCACTTCCTCACTGCGCAGGTTTACAACCGATTCTTCACGATGCATGGCACCACGATGGTCTTTCTCGTTGGGATGCCGATCCTCTTTGGCTTCGCCAACTACATTGTGCCGTTGCAGATTGGCGCGCGCGACATGGCCTTTCCGCGCCTGAATGCACTCAGCTTCTGGCTCACGGCCTTTGGAGGATTGCTGCTTTACTACAGCTTTCTGGGCGGCAGCGGACTCTATGGTGTGGGCAATGCGCCGGATGTTGGCTGGTTCGCCTATGCGCCTTTGACCGCCCGTACCTTTTCGCCCGGCAACGCAACGGATTACTGGGCACTGGCGCTCATCGTCAGCGGATTCGGCACCCTGGGAACCGCAGTCAACATCATCGCCACCATCTTTTCCATGCGCTGCCGTGGCATGACACTGATGCGCATGCCGCTCTTCACTTGGCTTTATCTGGTCGTCAGCGGCCTCACTCTGGTCACCATCACCCCGCTCACAGCAGCGCAGTTCATGCTGCTCATCGATCGTTACCTTGGAGGACATTTCTTTGACACGCAGGCCGGTGGCTCGGCTCTCGTCTGGGTACATTTCTTCTGGATATTTGGTCATCCTGAGGTATATGTACTTGTTCTGCCCGCTTTCGCCATCGCCAACGAGATTATTCCGGTCTTTTCGCGCAAAGCCATCTTCGGTTATCCGGCGATGGTCGCCGCGTCGGTCGGCATCATGTTTGTCAGTCTGGGTGTCTGGGCACACCACATGTTCACCGTCGGCATGACCTCGGTCACCAACGCTTTTTTCGTCCTCTCCACAATGCTTGTTGGCATTCCCACGGGCATCAAAATCTTCAACTGGATCGCCACAATCTGGGGTGGGCGCATCCGTTTCAGTGTTGCCATGCTTTTCTGCCTCGGATTTCTCTATCAGTTCCTGATCGCTGGCCTGACTGGCATCATGCTTGCCGTCGCGCCTCTGGACTGGCAACTGCACAATTCCTACTTCGTCATCGCCCACTTCCACTACGTGCTGGTCGGCGGCATCGTCTTCTGCATCTTTGCCGGTCTCTATTACTGGTATCCCAAAGCGACCGGCAGAATGATGAGCGAACGACTCGGCCGGTGGCATTTCTGGCTCTTCGTCATCGGCTTCCACATTACCTTTGACACCATGCACTTTCTGGGAATACTCGGCATGCCGCGCTCGATCTACACC
>JAJZDO010000852.1 GCA_021805955.1 Acidobacteriota bacterium | reverse complement strand
CTGACTGGAATCATCGCATGCCACAACTTTTTACAACTTCGGCAAGTTCACTTGCGTCTCAGACGCCGTTTGTTGCGGCACAGGCTGTACGCGAGCTTCCAAAGGACTCTGCCGGCTCGCATCCTGAAACTCATCGAGCAGCAGGTGGCGAATTCCAGCGGCAAACTCCACCGCAAACTCGGATGGCAAGCCATCTTTGGGATGGAGCAACTGAAGCGCAATGGCAGCCACTTCCGTGAAGTCCACTGAGCTGCTCTCCGCAAAGACAAGCTGCAACTGCGCGGCGGCATAGCGCAGCACGACAAAAGCATCCAAAACCACTTGCCACTCCGGCTCGGAATACCCGGCAACAGCCGCAGTGCAGACCTGTTGCAGCAAGGGTTGGAGTTCGTAACTCTGTTGCGCGCGAGCAACCAGAGAACCGAATCGCTCTTTCGCGGCTCGGCCCTCATCCGTCGCGGGAAAGCCCTGGTTTTTGTTCAGGCCTTTGGGCTTTCGCCACTGGTATTCGCCGGTCAGCAGAAAACCAGCGATCACGCGATAGAACTCGACTTGCAAACGCAAAGAATCGCCGGAGATATCATCTTCATCCGGCGAGGGCAGGGAAGAATGAGACGCCACAAATTGTAGCTCTTCCACTCCGCATTCCGCCGCGAACCAAAGCAAGTCGAATAACTCAGTCTCCAGCCCTGGAATGGACAAAAAAGCCGCGTGGAGAGCGCGCAGGGTGGCAAGGGCGGAGTGGCGCATCGGCGCTTCCAGCCTGGCGCGAAGCGTCGTCCCATCCAGGGAAGAATCAAAGACAAAATCCTTGAACCACCGACCGCGATCCGCCAACATATCGCACAGCAGATTCTCCATGCTGAGCCACTGCGCATCGCGAAGCTTGAGTAGGGTTCGGAGCGCTGTCTGCAACGCATTCGGCCCTTTCTCCAGCATGGCCAGCGTTCGTCGTGCTGCCTTACGATAAAGAGTTTGTGGGTCTTTTGCCGGCTCCATCCGTCCACCGAGTGCGGAGAGGATTCCCCATTGCAATGGCGCTCGCATCGCAATGGAATGACAAAAGCTGTCAATGGTCTGAATGCGAAGTTGATCGGGACTTTCCATCACCGTCCAGCGCTGTAAACGGATACGCTCAACAGCTTTGCTGGCAGCCTCTCGCAAGGGATCGTCAAGAGTTGCGTCAGCGGCAGTAGACATCGCCGCCTGAGCCTTTTCCAGCTCCAGCACAATGCGTTGTCGCATCTCTGCCGCAGCCGCGCGTGTGAAGGTGATGGCTACGACTTCGTGCGGGTCGTCCACCTCTGCCAGCAGGCGCAGAAATCGTGTCGTCAGAAGATGCGTCTTGCCGGAACCGGCTGACGCGCGCACCAGAAAGGATTCCTGTGTATTCAGCGCCTGCAGACGCTGCTCCCAATCGGGCGGAGAGTGCTTCATGGCGCCGGTATTACTCATTCGCATTCTCCTCTTCCGACAGGATTGCGCCCGTCTCTGTCACGCGACAAAAGGACTCCAGGCCGCAGTACTCGCATGTCTTCGGAATGTTTTTCGGGTCCACCCATGCCACACCCTGGAGAAAATCGCGTGCCAGCTTCTCCATGGTCATGCGCCATTGCACAAGCTGGTGCGAATCGAGTGGTTGCTTGACGAGCGTGGAAGCGCCGCTGAGATTCGCATTCAGGGTCTCTCGAGCGGAGACCAGCATTCCGTTCACGCCAAGGTCGCGAGCGTTTGCGTTGATATTGGCAAAGGCAATCCCCTCCAGCGTCGCCTCGTCCATATGCAAGGCATAGAGCGGCAGTTGCAAGTCGTCTGGACGATCACCCAGCCAAAGCGCGGCAGAGTGTTTGCTCGTCTTGTAATCCAGAATCAGCAGCCGTTCGCCCACCTGATCGATTCGATCCTGTCGCACACGAAGGCGGATTCCAGCGATTTCAATCTCCGAAGCCTGCTCCGTCGCTTGCACAGAAAACGGCCTACGCGAAGCTTCATAACGCAGCCAGTTGCAGATCAACTCCTGCAAGCGTTCCTGTTCC
Source organism: Acidobacteriota bacterium (assembly GCA_021805955.1). The sequence continues at coordinate 1,477 of JAJZDO010000852.1, read as the reverse complement.
ATGCGAACGAGCGAAGTGGGAATTGTCTCGGATTGCAGAGCGCCCTGAAACTTCGTCACGGCGCGCAAAACATGCCGTTGTACGATAGCCTCGAGACCATCGTCGCCCAACGCCTCTATACATCGAAGCAGATCCTCCAGAGTGCGCAGCCCTTGCTGTGCCGTGCCGCCCCACAGCGTGCGCAGCGCTTCATGCAGCAGCTTGCCGCGCACACGAGGTGAGATTCCTGGTGAAGCTGGCTGCACGGTGGAAACACCGATGCGATGGTGCGCAAACGCTCGAAACGGACAAGCAGACTGATCCATCAGCACCGATGCGCCGCCGCGGACAGCCATGGCGCTGGACGCAGAATTTGTAGCGGATGCATTCCCTTGCAGAGGAACGAAGACTGGATCGCAGACGGACTCCATGGCGGAGAGCGATGGCGGCGCGTCCGCCGGATTGTTTGTGATGGAATCGGGATACGCCTGCGCTTGGCCAAGAATCGCCGAAAGCACGCCGGATGCGCGACGCATTCCGTCGTCCACGCTCTTGGAAAAACTAAAGACGACTTCATCGGAATGGTCGAGTAGCCGATGCGCGATGGTCGCGGCGTTGTTCCAGTCAATCTGGAGGCTCGCGTGTGGCATCTCCGCTTCCAACTGAACCGAAAGTGGCAGCAGCGGCTGGATGTGTCCTGAGGATGGCCACTGGCTGCTGTCCGCTCCCAAAACCCAGACTCCATCCGCGATCAGTCCCGCAGACTCCGCCGGTCCAGTGATCTGCACCTGCGGCAACGCGCGCTCGACGCTGAACAGTCGGCTTTTGAGAAGCCCTGAGAGCAGCGACAACGCATCTGTCCAGGTGAGCGGCTCGTCGCTTACCGAGGCTGTTCCCGCGCAGGCGTCCAGCAGTTCTTCCCACTGCTTCTTTGCCTGATAACTGAAGCTTTCCAGCCGTATATCGTGCATCCAACCCGCAGCATCCAGAAAAGCGCGAATTCTCTCCATCCATAGTGCAGCGGAGCAGCTCGCGCCATTGGAAAACAGCGCACTCTGCGCGGCCAGCATCTGCTTGCACCATTGAACGAGCGCAGGCTGCTGCTGCTGCGCATGTTGGCAGAACGATGCGAAACTCCACTCCGTGCGGGCCAAATCACTGCTCTGCAACTGCTCCAGACAACGGGAGAGCAAGGCGTTGTGCTGGGGCGGCTGTTCCAGCGCATCGGCGGTCAAAAGCGAGCGCAGTTCTGTCTCCTGCAGCGGATCGCTCTGCCAGCGCAACAGCAGCATGGCAACGCGGATCATGGAGAGATTGTCGAGCGGTACGCCAAGCGTGAACTCCGCATCAAGTTCCTTGTGGCCAGCCTGCTGCAATTGATGCAGCGCACGCTCGATCTCTCCGCGATCTCGCTCAATCTGCGAAGTCACAATAAGCCATCGTCCTGCGGGGTTAGTCGCAGTGGCTTTCTGAATCCACACCACGCAAGCAGACAGCT
>JAJZDO010000530.1 GCA_021805955.1 Acidobacteriota bacterium | reverse complement strand
GTTGGAAAAATTTGTAATCACCAGGCTGGGATATCCGGAGTGGTTGTAATCCGCGGCATCGACACCCATGCCGGCGCGGGCCACGCCATCCTCACTGAAGCCGATTCCGGAGACCACGCCTTTTTCTGTAAACGTGCCGTTGCGGTTGTTGATGTAGAGTTTGTTCGGCTGGGTATCGTTGCTGATGGCAATGTCCGGCCAGCCATCCTGATTGGCATCGAGGATCGCAATTCCCATGCTTTTCGAAGTGGGGTCGTAGAGACCGGCTTTGTGGGTGGCGTCTTCAAACGTCCCATCGCCGCGGTTGCGCCAGAGCCGCACCGAGACGCCCTTGTAGGACTCCGGCGTGCAGTAGGCCTTGTCCTTGCCATCCATCGAACAATACAGGTCAGTCGCTGGAGTCCACGCAACATAGTTCGCCACCAGCAGGTCCAGATGGCCGTCGCGGTCATAATCGACCCAGGCTGCGCTGGTGCTGAATTCACTCGGCCCCCATAGCCCAGCCTTTTTCGTGATGTCGGTAAAGGTGCCGTTTCCATTGTTGTGGAACAGATGATTTTGTCCGTATGCGGTCACAAACAGATCGTCGTGGCCGTCATTGTCGTAGTCCGCCACCGCGACTCCCATACCGTACATGGGTACCGCGAGGCCTGCTTTTCGGGTGACATCGGTGAAGGTGCCATCGCGGTTGTTATGGTAGAGAGCCGACGTGGTGACGCGGCCTGGATGCCCGGGCCAGTTCATTCCATTCACCAGAAAAATGTCTTGCCAGCCGTCGTTGTCGTAGTCGATAAAGCCGACGCCCGGTCCCATCGTCTCCGGCAAATACTTTTTCCCGAAGGCGCCGCTGTTGTGCACGAATCGGATGCCGGCCGCACGGGTGATGTCTTCAAAGCGGATGCGCTCGCCTGTGGTGGATGTCGTTGTGTCTGCCGGTGCGGGTTTTGCCGCGGACGAACTGCTTGCAGGGCCTGCAATCGCCGCCTCAGCGATGGAATACGGCAGTGAGCTAAACAACGATGCCGACAGAGCAGCCCCGAAGCGCCTGAGGAAGGCGCGTCGGGGCGTTTGCGATTGTTCTTCCATCCAGCCAAAACCATCCAGGTTTCTACGCTTCAATTGCCACCTCTGTGCAGGACGGTTGAACCGGAAACACGACCCGAAATGGCGCCTGCGATTGTTGCGACATGCTTGCCGGAAGAATTCTCAAGCGGTAGAGGGACCGAAATATGTTCATGAATGGGTTGCCTCTCTCGGTTGTCGTCTGGATGCTTCTCAAGATACGGCCCCGTCAACGCCTGCGCCGACTCATCCGCTTTGAAGCGCAGATAACGCAGTTCATACTGATGCGCCAGGTTGGGTTTGCTCATCCCGGTAGCGCACAACATCATGTTGTAGTTCGCCTCCAGATCTTCCGGATCGATATCGAGCGCCTGCTGAAACTGCGCCTGTGCGGCCGCATATTTGTGTTGCAGAAAGTACACGCGGCCCAGATCGTTCCGGACCACGCGATCTTCTGGATATTGTTGCAGAACCTGCAGGAGTTGTCCGATGGCGCCGTCGTAATCGCCCGTCTGCCGCAGCATGCGCGCATAAAAATATTGTGCCCGCGCCAAATGCGGAGAAAGCTGTAACGCCTTGTCCAGCACGACCTTCGCGCCCGCCAAATCGCCGACCAGGATCCGCGCTCTGCCGATGTTCACCCATCCGTCAGGGTTGGTCGGGTCGGCCTGCGTGACCCGCTCAAACGCCGCCTCCGCTCCCTTTAAATCTCCTTGCAGAAACAATCCAATCCCATAGTCATTCCACCGCTGCCAGTCTGTTTTGGTGGTGACCACCTGCGGCGCGGGTTTGGGCGCATTCGGCGGCAACACGGTCAACTCTTCGTTGGCGCTTGCCATCACCACAATCGGCGGATCGGGAATGGCTTTGATCTTTCCCGAAACGTCGGCGGTATTTCCAGTGAAGACCATGCGCCGGTCGTCGTAGGAAGGCGTTACGTCGTGTGGGCCCGTGGTTTCGGAGACGCCGGCAAAGGAAAAATGAGTGTTGAACCAGGAAAACTTGCGGTAGTTAAGCTTGGCTTGCAGGTGAATCTTTCCGTGCGCATCTTTCGGGATTTGCAGTCGGAAATGGGCCGTGTCCGCCGCTCCCGGAGGAATCAGGTGCGCATAAATGGTGGCACGCGCCGCCCAGGCATTGCGCTTGTCGATGGGATTGCCATGCGCATCGATCGCCCACGAACGATAGAAGTGCGCTCCGGGTTCTACAGGCCCATGGCCGTTGTCTTCGACCATACCGCTCCAAAATAGGACGTGGCCGCTGTCGTCGGTTGCCTTCAGTTCCAGCCAGCAATCGAACGCGTCCACCGTTCCACCGGGAAAGAAGTGTCCAACGTTCAACGTGCGCACCACGACGTCGACACGCTCCGTATCTCCTGCACGAACCTCTGCATGGACACGGTCGAGAGGCGCTGTTATGGGAGTGACGGGTGGCCCTCCCGCTGCGCCTGTCGGCGATTTCATCTCAGATTCTTCACCTACCGCGAACGTCGTCGCCAATTGCGGCGCGGCATAGATCACCTTGTTATTCGATAGGCGATTCTCGGCTGTTTCCGGTGAGATGGCGAAAATGTCGACGCGGACTTTTTTATCTTTCAAAAAGTCTTCCGTGTCTTTCAGTTGCACCGCATCCTTGTTCACGAAGGGAAGAGCGGTATTGGCCGCGATGAAGCGATGCGAGTGCACCATGCCGTTCACATTGCCGGCATCGTTGGACGGCGTTGTCGGCATGTGGCAATCTTCGCAATCCATCGACTTTGGCGGATAGTAAAACGATCGCGCACCTAATCCTGAGACGCCGCTGGCCTGCCAATTGTCGTAGTCGTCGAAGCCGCGAATCCAGCGATAGTGATTGTCGGCCACGTCAAGATGCACTTTGTGGCAATTGCCGCAGTATTCCGCGGATTGGCTGCCGCGCATGAACGGCTTGAGAAATGTGCGCCGATGCGGTTCGGGGTCTTCTTCGATCAGATAGTCGATCAGGCGATGCACGATGGGATTTTTGCTGGTCACCAGTCGCTGCAGTTGCGGGTATTCCAGAATAAAATCGGCGTTGCCCATGGTACTCTTTTCCAATCGAATGGAGTGGCACACCACGCAACCCATGCCCGCCTGCGAGGCCGGAATAAAGAGGTGATCTTTCACTGGAGTATTGAAGTTGCCGGGAAAGAACAGCGCCGCATCGTGGCAACCCGCGCACACTTTGGAGGCCTGCACGCCGTCCACCTGCTGCATGTAGACGATCGCCTGCCGGTACCACTGATTGTTGAACGAGGAAAAGTGATGTGCCGAGCTTTCCCATTGCTTGTAAATATCGGCGTGGCATGTCTTGCAGGTTGCGGAGTCGAGGAAATAATCCTTGGGCACAATTTTGCCGCTGTTGGTCTCGGCGTCACTGGGGAAGAACGGACTCTTTGGCCCTCCGCCTTCATCCGCCTCGTCGGCCGGCGCCA
>JAJZDO010000355.1 GCA_021805955.1 Acidobacteriota bacterium | reverse complement strand
TAGCTGTGACCGACTACAAGAATATGAATCTGCTCAATGCACAGGTACTCGCCCGTACTATCGAAGTGGCGGCTCCACGACTGCTCATTCATACCTACCCATGCTCCGGAGGAGGAATTCTGCACTGCCACAGCATGGCTACATACAAGAAGGAAAACGCCCACTGACTTTGCCTACAAATACATTCTTGTGAGTAAGCCCGAGCAATATGTGTTTCGTGGCGGCCGAATCCCGGTTTTCCTGCTCCAGATCCTTCAGCCGTTTGGCCTGTTCCACCTTCAGACCGCTATGCTCCTTGCGCCACCGGTAGTACATCGGCTCCGTGATCCCGGCCTCGCGGTCTGTGATCGGACGTGTCCTGTTGTTCGCCACAGCTTTTTCAATCTACCGCAGAATATTCACGATCTGCTCCAGTGTATGCTTCCTTGCCTAGCGCATTTCCTGCTGGTTCCCTACCGGTTTGTCTCTTTTCAACGGGTACAGAATTTGCCGGGCACTCCGCATCGGAACAGCCCGTCAGACCAGGCCCAGACCGCCGTCTACAGCCAGCACCTGTCCGGTGATGAACTTCGGTCCAGTGAGGAAAAAACGCACGGCTGCGGCCACTTCTTCCGCGCGTCCATTCCGGCCCATCGGCGTCTTGGCCGCGAAGCGCGCCGCGGCAGCAGCATCGAAATTCGCGTTTGCGGCAGCCGTTGCTTCTTCCATCTCGATCCAGCCCGGAGCCACGCAATTTACGCTCACCTCCGGGGCATAGGCGCGCGCCATGGTTCGCGTGAGCATCTCGAGCGCCGCCTTGGCCGAGCAGTAGTGCGCGTGGGACGGCCACGCGCGGCTGCCGCCCAGCGACCCCAGATGCACGACTCGTCCGCCGCGCGCTCGAAGCTGCGGCAGGAGCGCCTGCGTCATCAGCATAGGCCCGCGCACATTCACATCAAACGCCGCATCCCAGCGCTCAGCCGTCATCGCTTCCAGAGCGACGGAGTCGAAGACCGCGGCGTTGTTGACCAGCGCGTCGATATGGCCGAATCGCTGAAGGACGGCCGAGACCGTTGTGGCAATCTCCGCCGGAGAACGAATCTCAAGCGCGAAGGCCTCGGCGTCTGCACCGAGCGCCCGACAGTCGGCGACGGTGTGGAACGCTTCGTCCTGCGATTGCCGATAGGTGATGGCGACGCGATAGCCAAGCCGGGCCAGATCGAGCGCAAGGGCGCGACCGATGCGGCGCGCTCCACCGGTGATCAGCACGGCTCGATCCCGACCGTTGCTGGAATCGCTCATCTCATCCTTACGCGCGTTGCGCACAGATCAGGCTGGATTTGGCTTGCTGGGTTGGGCCTGTCTGAGTTGGGCCTGCCTGGGTTGGGCTGGTTATGGATTGGGCTTGGACGGCGGCGCGGAATCCTGCTTCGGCTTGGACGTCGAGTCCTGCTGGAGATCGCCATAGATGCTGTATTGATGCGCAGCACGATTGAGCTTGATGGTCAGCGCCATTGCGCTTTTGTCGATCTTGTAATCCTGCCCAAAGGTCTGATAGCTGGGCGCAATGACCTGAAGCCGAATGGTCGACCCCGTCTCAATGACGTCAATCAGCGCCTTGCCGTCCGAGTCCGTCTTCAACTCCATGTTGCCGCGGTCCTTGCCATGCACCAGAGGATGAAAGATGACGGAAGCATCCGTGACGGGCTTTCCGCTATCGGCGCGAAGTACAGTGACTTCGACCCGGCTGACGGGCGGCGGAGCCTTGTACTTGCGACCACGAAAGGAAGAGTTTTGGGCAGAGGCAACGGTTGCGATACCCAAGAAGGCAATCACACCCATCAAAATTTTCGTGGCAATTCCTAACCTGCGGTAGTCCATCATGAAAGTATTTTAATTCGCTTGGGCAGGAGCGTTCCAGTCCAATGGACGCTGCGCGACTGTGGATAGACAGGTCTGAATATGCCAGCAGGATCGATTCTGTTGAAGTCCGCCTCTGTTTTGCCCTGGCTGTCCTCGTCCATGACATATCCAGCCAAGAGTGAACCGCAGGCGTTTTTGTGGAATCTGGCTGAAAACGGGCGGAACGGCGATTCCGCTGCGGTTTTGCATCGAGTACAGTGATCGGATGTGGGCGCCCGAAATGGAGAGCGTCATATCTCTGTCGTTACGAAAAGCCTTCCGGCCAAGACCAGCGACGCAAGCCAGTTTCAGCCGGTAGGCTACAATTTTTTTGTGAAGTACGGTACCGCCGCTTATGGAAGGCTGGTTGTTGTCCCTCCACTTATGTTGTTCACTCGATTCCATCCGCCAAGGTTGGTCGGTGTCGAGGAACCACTACTACTGCCAATGGTATTGGTAAACTGCTGCGCGCTGCTGACGGTGACCGGTTCAGCCACCAGAGTAGCGGTGATTCCACCTTCATCATTGCTCGCCGTGACGCAAAGCAAAGTCAGAGCGGGAGTCACAACTTTAGAAGAGGCCGAGTAAGAAGGTACCGAGTAGGCAACAAGCAATGGGATATTGGTAGCTTCAGTCAGACTGACCTCACCCGTTGCAATCGTTTGCACACCGCTACCGGAGGAACTGCTGATACCTCCCTGCGGTAGACCGCCGATGTTCAGATTGCATGTGAGCGTGTCGCTGTTGTTAGAAGTGCCAGAGATGAGGGCATGAATGAGATAATCATCCGCTGGAAGCTTGATCGTTGCCAGGGAAGTTGCACTCGAGGAGATGATGTTGGAAGCCGTCGATGTTCCGACACTTACCCCACCAGTGAAGGTAGCACCGTAGGCGGTTGGAGGCAGTGAAGTTCCTGCAGGGCCTTGTATTCCCTGTTGTCCTTGCAGGCCCTGTGGTCCAATCTGGCCTTGGGGTCCTGTTGCTCCGGTAGGCCCGATTGGACCCTGCGGCCCCACCGCGCCAATGGTGACGATAAACGGGATGGCCGCTCGACCATGCTGCCGTTCCATCGCAAGCAGATAGGATCCTGGCGTGGATAGCACCGCAGAAGGCAGCGTGGCGATAATAGTTGTCGCATTGGAACTGAGAATTGCTAGTTGCTGGCCATTGAGCACCAGACGCGCATTTCGCGGAAAGTTTGTACCGACGACGGTCAGTTGGCCATTTGTAAAATTCGCAGAAGCATTGAGAACCACTGGCTTTGCGGAATCTTGTGAATCGTTATCGGGATGACCCTTTGAGAAATCCTGGGCATGCAGTGGATACAACTGCGAAGAAAGAATTCCAACGGCAAGACACAGGGCGATGCGGAAACTGAATAGTAGTTTCAAGTGACTCCTTGCTTGTTTTCAAAATGGGGAAGACCGCACTGAGGATAGCACCCACTCGGGAACCATACAACGTAAATTCTTCGTCCGGCGATGGACAGAATCGGCCACACGTGTCGACCATCGCTTTCCGGTTGTCGGCTTGAGGAGGCAATCGGAACTTGGCAAGTGGGATGCGGGTGGGGTATGCTGGGTGACCTGTGAGGACAGCGCATCCATGATGAATCGATTTTCTTCTGTGGTTTTGTG
>JAJZDO010000121.1 GCA_021805955.1 Acidobacteriota bacterium | reverse complement strand
GAGCGCGCCATACATCATCGGCTACATTGCCGACCGCAGCGGCATTGTTCTCGCGCTCTCCTCCATCTCGATTGCATTTTTTACTGCCGCCGTCATCGCGACGCGCCTGAAGGAAAGCAAAAGCCACGCGCTTGCGTAGCTAGTGTCATGAGTCCTTAATTCATTGCACAAAGTTGTCATCCCGACCGTAGCGAAGCGAAGTGGAGGGACCTGCTTTTTCTATTACTTAATATCTAAATTATCGTCTTCGATTGGGTTGCGAATCAATGACTCATGACACGAACAAAATTTTTTTACTCCCGCTTCATCCTGTAAGGAGCAAAATATCTACCAGCGGAGGAAAAACCCATGCCAGTCAAGCCTGTTCCGGATGGCTACCACAGCATCCAGCCCTATCTGATGATCGACGGCGCACTCAAAGCCATTGAGTTTTACAAAAAGGCCTTCGGCGCGACGGAGCGCCTTTGCATGAAGCAGCCGGACGGCCGCGTCGGCCACGCCGAAATCGACATCGGCGACTCCTGCCTTATGCTGGCGGACGAAAATCCCACGATCCATGCCTTTAGTCCGAACCACTACGGAGGCTCTCCCGTCTCCCTGCTGATCTACACCAAGGACTGCGACGCCATGTATCGCCAGGCCATCGCTGCCGGTGCGAAAAGTGAGCGCGAACCCGCCGACCAGTTTTACGGCGACCGCATGGCCGGCGTGCTCGACCCTTTCGGCTATCAATGGTTCATCGCCACCCACATCAAGGACGTCCCAAAAGAACACCTGGAAAAGACGGCCTAGTGTCCTGAGTCTAAAGTTCGTTACACAACTCTGTCATCCCGACCGTAGCGAAGCGCAGTGGAGGGACCTGCGTTTTCTATCGCTTAATATTGGAATTATCGCGTTCGCTTATGTTGCGAACTTTAGACTCAGGACACTAGGGAGACTCTGATTAAGCCTCTGCCTGGCGCGTTTTAGGTAGATCCCGGCCTTCAAGCCGAGGATAGGTCAATCAATCGATGAGACGGCTTAGGTCAAGTATTGACGGAAAGATCGGGTGCCCCATTCTAGCCGCGTCCTTTTGCGGCTAGAGTGGGAGACCAGGACTATTCCCGATCCGTTAACACGCTGACAGAAAATGCACTCAGGCGAAATGGCCGAATCGATCGACACGAAAGGATGACCGATCCCATTCATTGATATGCGTGCCTGCTTTCGAAGTATTCTTCGATCTCCTCCAGCGTCTTGCCCTTTGTCTCTGGCAGGAAAAATGTCACGGTCAACAGGTAAAGCACGGTAAATCCCGCGAACAGAAAAAAGATGGTCGAATATCCATGCTTGCTCACCACGGGCAAGAACATGCCGGCCAAAATCGTCGATACCATTTGGTTCAGCACAAGCGCGATACTCATTCCATTGGAGCGGATGCGGGTCGGCATCAGCTCCGACAGCGCTAGCCATGCGCATACCCCCGGTCCCAGCGCAAAGAACGCGATAAATCCATAGAGACCCAAAGCCACCAGCCAGCCGTGTTTGCTGCCAGGAACTCGGCCGATATAGGCCCTTTCGATATGGAGTGGTGCGACGCGCGCGGCATTGAGATTGGCAAAGGGGTTTTTGAAGAACGCCTCAATCCTGTTGGCCGGAACACAGCTCTCGCGGGTGATTCGGATAGGCGCCGCTCCCTTCTCATCGGAGCGGGCGAAGCTGGTTGCCGCGGTAAAGCCGCCGTAGGAATAGATCACCGCAAGCGATGCGCGGTCGCCATGAAGGATATTGCCTCGGTAATTGCTCGCGCCCAAAAGCCTCTTCGCCTCCGGCCCATCGAACCGGACGGTCAGGCTCTGGTCGGACCTCACCATGGCCTGAATCGCGCCGCGACAATTTACGTTCGCACTTTCGCTGCGGACAAACAACGAACCGACCCCAAGCAGCGCAACGATGATCCCTGCCGTGCCCAGAATAAACAGGAACTTTCGTCCTTTGCGGTCTACCAGCGTCACTCCGACGATCGTCATCGAAAAATTGACGATCGTAAAGATAACATAGCCCCAGTGCGCGCTCACATCCGACAGCCCGCTTTGCAGCAGGATGCCTGTGTTGTACGCGATGATGGAGTTGACACCAGTGGCCTGGTTGCACAACAGTACCATGCAGGCCAGAAGGAACGGCAGAACGTATTTGCGCCGCAGAAGAGTGTCTTTCTTTGTACCGCCCGTCCCTGCATTGGCCCCATCATTCACCGTGAGCGCAACTTGCTCCATCTCCTGGAATTCGATCTCCGCCTGTTCCGGTGAGCGGGAGCGAAGCAACGCCGCAAACGCGCGCTCCTTTTTTCCGCGCCGGAATAGCCAGCGCGGAGACTCTTCCAGAAATAAACTGCCTAGAACGAACAGAACCCCCGGCGGCAAGGACACCCAGAAGATGCGCCGCCATGCCTGGTTCTTGAACATAAAGACCGTCGCCGAGTCCCCTGTCTTTTCCACGCCCGCAACCCGGTAGCTGTAATACATCCCAATCAGCGCCGCCGCGACGATGCCAAGCGTAAGCATCCACTGAAAGATGCCCGTTCCCTTTCCTCGTGTGGATGCTTTGAGACATTCCGCCAGATAAAGCGGCACCACCACCCCGATCAGGCCGCCGCTGATCCCCTGCAGCAACCGGCCAAAGAACAGCGGCCCATAGCCGTGCGACAGCGCGATGATCGGGATGCTGAGGACAAAGGCAATCCCGCTCAATGTCATCAGGGGCCTGCGACCCATCCAGTCCGCAAGCAGTCCGGCTGCCAGGGTTGAGATCACGCTGCCCAGCAGGACCGCCGCCACAATGATGGAAAGTTGGCCCGCGCTCAGTCGCGACGTGGCCTCCAGATACGGCAAGGCTCCGCCAATGATTCCCACGTCTACCCCATAAAGCAGGCCGCCAAGCCCCGCAACCAGCAAAAGAAATCGGTTATAGCCCGATGTCTTCAGGGATGATTGCGCTGGGGTGGGGTCGAATTGCGTCATAGAGAGTGGAAAGGTTCAAACGCCGCCATACGCCGGAATGAAGGCCAAGTAGAATCATTCTCAATGATCCGGCCTGATGCATTACATTGGGCGGGCGTCCTCGCCGCGTTGTTTGAGGCTTAGTGTCCTGAGTCTTAATTCATTGCACAAAGTTGTCATCCCGACCGTAGTCCGCCGCGGGTCGCCGCGGCGACAAGGGTAGGGACCTGCGTTTTCTATTACTTAATATCTAAATTATCGTCTTCGATTGCGTTGCAATGAATGACTCAGGACACGAGTGTGAGAGATCGGTTCATTCCGGTCGCGTCGTATCGATGAGCGAACCGGACGGTGGTAGGGGGTTTGACCTAGGCTGGACCGCCCGATATTCGACGTCGGAGTGCCTTGAACGTAACCCAACTGCACCATACGCAAATCATGAGCGGCATCACCATCTTGCGAGGTGGCTCCAATCCAATTGCTGAGAAGTAGACGATTGCACAATCGATCGCGATGAAAACGAACAGACATACTGCCATAAGC
>JAJZDO010000705.1 GCA_021805955.1 Acidobacteriota bacterium | reverse complement strand
ATAGAAATTCAGGAAGAGCTTGCGCCACTCGCCACCGATCGTGATCGAGTTGCCCTTGTATACCTTCACGATGCTGGGATCGATATCGACTGCCGACGGATCTTCCTGCAGCGGCACATAACCGCCCGAACCCACTCCCGAGTATCCCTGATTCAACTGGAACTGCGGAAAGACATTCGGTTCGCGATCCGCAACCGTCAGATACGAATTCGGAAATTTCAGACTCGCCAGATCAAACGGCTGGCCAAAGGTTGAGCGCACATAGGTCGATCGACTGAACCCACCGCGCAGATCCAGAATCAACGAGGGAGATAGTGTGATCGAGTTATCGATCGAAGCGCTGTACGCCGTCGAAATCGATGGACCGCCATAACCCTGCGATGCAGCGCTGTTGTAGTCGCTGAACGGTGTGTTCGGATTGTTGATATGCGAGAAGCGCACAAAGCTGTGGTCTCGCGTGCCAAAGTCATGATCCAGCCGCAGATCAAAGTGATAGTAGTTGTTTATAGATGTGCCATTCGCCGTGTAGTTGTTGAACTGCGCACCGGCTGGCCCCGTATTGGGCAACGGGTAATACTGAATCGCCGCCGTCGCCACCTGGCTGATCATGCCCTGGGGAATCTTGTTGCCCTGAAACGCCTGACGCACATACGTGCCATCCGGTTGCAGCGTCGCCGAATACGGGTTGTAGATTACCGTGCTCAGCGCGGAAAAATCTCCCGTCCGTTCCGCCGCCGTCGGCACCGAGTCCAGCTCTGTCTGCGCCACCGAATTCTTCGAGTCTTCAAACGCAAAGAAGAAGAAGCTCTTGTTGTGACCATCGTACACATGCGGAATCCAGATCGGCCCGCCGATCACGCCACCGTACTGATACAGATGCGAACTCGGCACCGGACCCGAGGAAAAATACGGCTTGGCATACAGGGCATTCGTCTGCGTGAAATCAAACAGGCTGCCATGGAAATCGTTCGTTCCCGATCGCGTTACCAGGCTGATCACGCCGCCAGAGAACCGACCGTATTGCGCAGGCAACACGCTCGTCTGCACGTTGAACTCCTGCACGGAATCCACAATGGGCGTATACGCTGTCGAGTTGTTGCCTACGTTATTCTCCGGCAGGATGTTCGTCATGCCGTCGATCTGCTCTTCGTTGTTCGCATTGCGCGAGCCCGCGATATGCGGCGTTGACGCGTTGCCCGTCGTGTTCACGCCCGGCACCAACACCTCAAGCGAAGTGGGATTTCGTCCATTCAACGGCAGATCCAGAATCGTCCGTCCGGGAATCACCGTATTCAGGCTCGATGAGTCCACCTCAAGCGGAGGCGTCGTACTGTTTACCTCTACCTGCTGCGTCACCTTGCTCACCGGCATCCGAAAATCAATCGGCGTACCCACCGAAATGCGGATGATGATGTGGTCCTGCTTCACCGATTCAAATCCCGGCGCCGTCGCCACAGCCGTGTACTCCGAAGGCTGCACAAAGTTGAAGATATATCGTCCCTGACTGTCGGAGGTCGTCGTTCGCACCTCGTTCGTCGGCACATTGGTGATGGTGATCGTTGCACTCGCAATGGCCGCCCCGGATGTGTCCAGGACCGTGCCGCGGATGGTGCCGGTTGGGCTTTGCGCAATCGCCGTCAGTGTCAGGCAAAGCATCGTTATGGCAAGCAGAATTCGTTTCATCGGGGCCTCCACAAAAAAGCACTCAGGGTCTGCACCGCACCCACAACCATCGCTTCCTCAGGTGCAAACTCTCAGCACGCTGATACACATTGATATCGTTATCAGTCCGACAAGTTATAGCTGAGTTTTTCCATGCCTGTCAATCTTTTTTTCGCGCCGTCGCCTTTTGCCGCTCCTGCAATCCATGCATTTGTCGCATATCTGCATCATTAATAGCGATTTATATCGATATGCGCGAATGGTATCTCCGCGGTGCCCCCGCGTTCCCGGTGCAGGCGCGAAGCGCGTATGACCGTGCCAATGTGATATCGTTCTCAAAATCGCTGCTTCAGGTCGGGGGCTTTTCAGATTCATTCCACCGTTTTGCTCCGGGCAGGTTAGGATAGAGGCGAATGGCCATCCGCTCACGTTCCGTCGTCACCATCGCCGATGTGGCTCGCGCCTGCGGTGTCGGCACCATGACGGTCTCTCGCGTCATCAACGGAAAGAAGCATGTCAGCCCCGAGATGGTCCAGCGTGTCGAAGAAGCAATCGCACGGCTGAACTATCAGCCCAACGAAGCTGCGCGGACACTCAAAGGCCGCACTTCCAGAACCATCGGGCTGATCGTGCCCAGTCTCAGCGACCCCTTCTTTTCCCAGTGCGCCCACGCCGTGCAGCAGGTCGCTGCCGAACAGGGCTACATGACCATGCTCTTTGCCTGCGAGGCCAATCGCAACGTCGAGGCCGAAGAACTCTCCCAGATGCGCTCCCGCAACATCGCCGGCATCCTCATCGTGCCTTCCAGCGAAAACTCCCTCGAACAGCTACAGGAGTTGCGTCGCAACGGCATGCCGGTTGTCATGATCGACCGCACGTTTGCCGGCATTGATGTCGGCGAAGTCATGGTGGAGAACATTGAAGGCGCTTTGCGCGCCACCAATCACCTCATCGACCACGGCCACCAACGCATCCTCTGCGTCGGCTACGACCGCGAGTACAACTCCATCAGCCAGCGCATCGACGGCTTCAAAAAAGCGGTGCAGAATGCGAGCTTGCAGCCGCAGTATCTGCTCGTCAACCGAGGCGTAGCCATCGGCCCCCGGGTGATCGCCGCGCTCCGCTCCCCCAAACCGCCCACCGCCATCTTCACACTCAACAACGTCACCTCGGTTGCCGTGCTTACGGCTCTAAAACGCGAAGAGATTCGGATCCCGCAGCAGGTCGCCATCATCGGCTTCGACGATTTCGACCTGGCTTCCCTGCTGGCGGTTCCGCTCACCGCAGTTCGTCAGCCCGCAGCCGAGCTGGGTCGCCACGCAACCCGCATGCTCATTGACAGCTTGCGTGTAGGCAATGGCACGGGACGCATGCCTTCCCGCATCGTCTTGCCCACTGAGCTGATTGTCCGTCAGTCCTGCGGCTGCGAGCCAATCTCCCGCATTCCGCACTCCAAATGAATCCGCCAGAGTCCTCATCACGCCGTCTGTTTTGACAGATGCGCCGGTGGTTGCAGCAGAGTCGCAAAAAGGTTCAGCGCAAAGACCGAGACCGCGGCAAGCTCAATGAATGCCGAGACCGGCAATAGCCGCCACGCCGGCGACCACAGATGCTCATAGGCCAGCGGCTCCATCGCCACGCGCAACGCACACCCCACCTCCAGCAGCACCACAGATACGGTCATCAGCGACGAACTCCAAAGCACGCGCATTCCGCAGAACGCAGGCAGGATGCGCGGACCCATGGCAAAGACCATTCCCGCTACAAACCCAACCGTCAGTGCATGACGGCTCGCGCCCCAGATGCCTCCCGATCGATCCTGCACCACGGCCAGCGCATCCAGCAAACAAGAGATCACAAT
>JAJZDO010000933.1 GCA_021805955.1 Acidobacteriota bacterium | reverse complement strand
TCCAGGTGCGCCGCTTCATCGTGGGGGCTGCGTGGCATGTCCATATCGTCGGAGCCTGACAGCGTTCCCGTCTGCACAAAATCGCTCACCGCCTTTGCAGAGACTGCCGTGGTCGCCGCTTCCGAGGCAGGCACGGCAAGATGGAAGTATCCCCAGTCGATGCGCAGATCGTCTCCAGAACGATTCAGCACCCGCTGATCGCGCGAGCCAACGTTCAATACTGTAAGTCCTGTCGTCTGCGAGCGTCCCCACGTCACCTTCTCGTCGGCGGTGTTGACGGCGATGACCGGATCGACGTCCAGCAGCACGCTCACGGTGTGGCTCTGCCCATCTGTGCTTGCCACTGTCCACGTGAGATAAGTGACCGGACGCGAAAGTACGTCGAGATCTTGCGGAAAAGCGGGCGTGAAAAAGGTAAGTGTCAGGCGCATCCCGCCGCCTTCCAGCGTATAGACAGTGTGGGTAGGCTCTAATTGGAGCGACGTCTGCCGCAGCGCGGGAACGGCATGCGGCCGGTCACCCATGTAGCGCCATGTTTTTCCGTCAATGCGGATCAGACCGATCAGCGGCTGCTCGGTTCCCGTCCAGTGGCGGGTGGGCCCGTCGGTAATTCGGCCATTCATCGACCAGATGCTGAAGTATGGATTGTGAACTACGAGCGGAACCGCAGGTGGCCGTTCCTGAGAGAGGACAAACGGAGTTGTCGCTAACAGGCAGCCAGCAAAAACCGAAAGGGACAAACGTCTCGATAAAACCAATCTCATTGCAACCGCTCCTCAGACCTCTGGTAGCTGCCAGATATCTGTCAGTATTTCACTCCAGCTAAGATCATGAAACTCTTGCGCAGGATCGGCCACTTGCAAAGCAACCGGAAGACCGAGAAAGGTGCGAACCTGGCCATCTTCTCAAGAAACATCGATTTCAAAATGTTGCCGGCCCGTAAAATCGGAGGACTTAAGGATGACCATATCCCCGCTTATCGATCCCATCGATGTATTGCGAATCGGCTGACCATCGCTGGGATGGATATGAACCTGTATGTCCGCTGAGAAGCCTTTGGGAACGTCGAGCGTGACCTTCCATTGACGGTCTGCAACGGCCTTGGTGGACCATTGAATGGTGCCAAAGCGGGTGGGGCAATTGCGCACGGAGATGGTTTTTCCCTGCTTAAACCAGTGTTTTGGGGCAGCCTTTTGCAGATGGCAGATGTCGTGATCACTTTCTTCGTAGCAAAGCAGCCAGCGGAGTCCGAGCGCAGGTTGCAAAACACTGTTCACGACAGCCGAAGAGAAAAACGGGTTGCCCTTGTCCGCGCTTCCGCCAGGAATATAGGCATCCTCGGGCGAATACCGGTTTCCAGAGTCCGCGGCGAAGCAGACCAACCCGTACAGCGCCAGCAGAAAAGGACGGTAGTCCGACTGCCGGATGTGCACGGAAAGTGTTCCGTGGGCCATAAAGTTCGATGTGCGGGCCACATGGCCATCCGTGCCGAGTCCCAGAATCTGCTCCTCGGCAAGGATTCTGTGTTTCAGGTGACCAAGGTCGAGTGCCGAAATTCCCCAGTCGGAAGTGAACCAGTCTTCCATAAAACGATGATTTTCGTAGCTGGAAAGCTCTGTCGGGCTATGCGAGATATCCTGTGGCGTAAAGGGCGTGATGCCCGCCGCACGCATTTTCGTGTCGCACATCTGGAGCGTAGCCTCCAGCGAGCGCTGGATGTTCTGGCGCATTTCCTTGGCGATCGCGTCCAGTTTTTCGGCTTCTGACTCGTACTCCCGCTTTGAGGCTTGTTGCGCGGCAGCCCGCAAGCATCGCACCTGCTCCGTCAAGCCACGCCAAATCCACGCGGCATTCTGATAATAATAAGGATGAGAAGCGGGAAAATCATTATTCGGGTCACCTAAATCAGCTTCCGGCGAACCCCAGATAAGTCCGTAGCGACGGTCGTCCGGAGCATAGTGCGTCTTACTGTACTGGTATCGGGCCAGCACGTAATCCGTCATGCGCCGCAAGACAGGAAGGCGTTTTTCGAGGGCCGGAAGATTGCGCGTATAGAAGTAAGCGCGTGCAGAATTTGCCAAGAAAACTCCTGCGTTGAGCGGCGCTTCAACCTGGTCTTGCGTGTTATAGAGAAAATTCCCATCTGGCAAGATATAGTTGTCCAAATAATATTGGAAGTACGCATCGCTTTCCTCGGTCAGGTTCCATAGCTGTTGCGCCCAAATAAATTCATATTGGGCTACCGGAAACAAAGCATGGCTTCGTTCTGGAATCTTTGTGTAGGCCCCCTCGCCAATTTGGTAGGTCGGCTTCAGGCCACGATAGCTGCACCTTGAAAGCGTAATTCCTGCGCGGGCCGCATCGAGCAGCCATTGATCCGGGATCTCCACCGGCATATTGTCTTCATACAAGCCATGCCAGCGGTTCCATATGCCGACGAGCGCCGCATAGAAACTCGCAGCAGACGAATTCCAGTATCGATCGGTAAATTTGCGGCCGTCCGAATCGTGCCAAATCTTCTCGCCTGAAGCTGCATAGCCTTCGGGCAAGAGAAAACGCACGTGCGCCATAGGTTGCGCATCCGTCCCGGGGGGCAATAGAACTATGGTCTCATAGCCTGCCTTGTATCTAGGATTCCACACGGCAATATCGGCAACCGGTAAATATCCGCCCAGCATGGTCCGCTTGCTATAACCGGCGACATAGTCAAATATTTGCGGGTATTCTCCAGGGGCAAGCGCCACCGGATCGAACACAGGCTGCACCTTGTCCGGCGCCCACAGGCCTTCTCCGGCGGGATGATCACGAAGCTCGCGAGACTTGCCGCTGGGATCTAAGGACAGCGATTTGAGCGGACCGGCCTCTTCGTTCGCCACCAGACTGTATCCGATATACTCCGCACCGAGCGCAGCTACATTTTCGTAGGAAGGATCTTCCGCAGATTGCAGAATATAACGGCCTGCAATGTCGGACTGAGGGCCCTCTTCATACGATTGTTCCAGCCGTATTCCGTGACGAGCGTCAGTCGGACGCGGGCGGATTTTAGAAATATCGCCGATCTGCTTGGGAATCAAGGCAATGGTGCCACCCTGCTCTGTAACATAGGCAATTGCGCCACGAAGGGTAACATGTTTTTCAAAGACCGCCGTCATGGTCCCGTTGATTTCGCTCATACTCAACAATCGCCAACCATCGATCTGTTCGCCGACTTTTAATTGAACCGACTGCGATCCAGTCCTGGCCAACAAATCCCCAGTGGAAAATTGACTAACCTCTGGCGGCGACTGAAGTGCTTCCTGTTCTCCCGGTAAAAACAAGGAATACTCATTGGCGATTTTTCCGGGAAAATAGCGCCCCTGCGGCAATGCAGGGGCGCTCTTGGTGCCCAGCGCTATTGCGGGGCCAGTCGCGGTTGTAAGTCCTGCTGCACCCAGCAGTTTGAGAAACGTGCGGCGTTCTAGAGTTGACATCGGACTCCTTTCGAAGCAGATATGTGTTAACTTGTTTCTCTAAGGAATCCCTGA
>JAJZDO010000250.1 GCA_021805955.1 Acidobacteriota bacterium | reverse complement strand
CTGTTTTCTTTTGCCTGCTTCGATGGCTACGTGCGGCCCGATCACGGCCGCATGATCTGGGGAGAAAAAGGCAATGCCAGCTACGGCCTGTACGATCGCGCCCTCGGCGCCGTCTACCTGAACGGCCTCTGGGAGGCCAGCGAGAAAATCCTAAACCGGATTGACGGTTCGTGTATTCAAGGGGCGATAGAGTCATTCTGAGCGAAGCGAAGAATCCAGAGGGTGACGGCAGCGTTTACGAAGCCGATCTCGTCTGATTCTTCACTTCGCAGTGCGAAGCCTGCCCTAAGCGTAGCCGAAGGGTTTAGAATGACTCGCTCCCACAATCCACTACACCACTGTGAATTCGCTATAAACAGCGGCAAGTTAGCCCCGATTGGATTCTGCGCGCTGCCGAAATGGCCATTCTTTTTCAATGAAGGCCCGCACTCCGTAAATCGTCAATCCCGTCAGCAAAAGTCCCGTTGCAAATTCAATTTCCTTTGAAAGATTTTTGCCGTGGACCAGCACAAACAAGAATCCGGCAATGGCCAGCAGCGCGGGAATGGGATACCACGGCATTTTGAATGGATTTGGCTGACCTCCCAGACGGCTGCGAAACGCCACCAGCCCGACCGCCTGCAATAGGAATTGAAATACGATGCGGGTGATGATCAGCGCCGCAATCAGGTCGGGCAATCGAAACAGGCAAAAGAAAACAGACACTGCTCCCAGCACCAGCAACGACACGGTAGGGAAGTGTTTCGTCTTGTGCAGCGTGGCGAAGCTGGCAAAATAATTCTTGTCGACAGCCGCCGCATACGGCACTCGCGAATATCCCAGCAGCACCGCAAACACCGACGCAAAGGCCGTCCACACAATCAACACGGCCATGGCCTTGCCCGCCCAGGGTCCATACAGCCGCTGCATCACAACGGCAATCACGGAGCTGCGTGTCGAGATCGCTCCCGGCTTCATAAACTCATGCACCGGGATGACCTGCAGCACGCTGATATTCAAAAACACATACAGGCTGGCAACAATCAGGATCGACCAGAAGATTGCCCTGGGAATAATGCGCCGCGGGTCCTTTACTTCTCCCGCAAGAAAACAAATGTTGTAGTAGCCGCCGTAATTGTAGATGGCGATCAGCAATCCCGCACTGAAGCCGCCAACGCCGTGTTCTGCAGAAAATGCGCTGGCGTGGGCCGCCGCTCCACCCATGTGCGCCAGCCCGGAAACAATCACCCACACGATCGCCAGCAGCACCCCAATCGACAGCACGCGCGAAATTCGCCCCACCGCCTGAATGCCGTTGTAGATCAGAAACGTTGCCAGACCGCACGCCAGCATCGCGACAATCGATCCTAGTGTCACCGCCAGGTGAATGTGGAACCATCCGCCGAGCCCAACCTCATACGTAAACCAGGAAAGGTTCAGCCTCGGCCACAGATAGGCCGCATATTGCGAAAGCCCCACCGCACCGGAGGCCGTCGACAGCGGCGCGCTGAACGTCAGCTGCCAGATATACAAAAACGAAAGCAGCCGCCCCCAGCGCTGCACGCCGTACAGCCGATTTAGATACAGATAGCTTCCGCCCGACTCCGGAAAGCGAGTTCCCAACTCGGCCCACACCATGCCGTCGCACAACGCGAGTATGGCCCCGAAAATCCAGCCCAGGATGGCACGATTTCCCAGTGCCACCACCATCAGCGGCAGCGTGATGAACGGCCCCACGCCAATCATGTTCAGCACATTCAGATTGATCGCAGTCGTCAGTCCGATGCCGCGCACCAGCGACCGCGGCCCCACCGCGTCGCCTCCAACTGCTGCCGGGTTCAATGAAGATTCCGTAGCCATCATTCCGTGTTCTGTGTGAGAAACTGTCTCGTGTCTGAGATTATGGAGCTAGCGAAAAAGATGAAGATCGCGGCCAATTCTCGACCCGTTTCAACCCAGATGTGTGTTCAATCATCATTGCACGTTGTTTCATAATTGCCATTAACTTGTCATCTGCAAAGGTCATACGAATGAATCGACGTTCAGCGCAACAATCGATCGGCATCGCCCTGCTTGCATGTATCGTATGGATCACGATACCAGTTTTCGGCCAGACTTCCGCCAAAGTCGAACCGGACGCGAATGCTCGCGCTATTCAGCTCAATCGCGGCGCAGCGGCCCTGTGGCAGACGCTACGTGAACTGCATACGCGGGCCAGCCTCATCATGTTTACCGCCCATCCGGACGATGAAGATGGCGGTGTGCTTACCTACGAAAGTCGCGAGGTCGGCGCCGATACCAATCTGTTCACGTTGAACCGCGGCGAGGGCGGCCAGAATGTGATGTCGTCGGATTTCTGGGACCAGCTGGGTATCGTTCGCACAGAAGAACTGCTGAAAGCCGATCAATACTATGGCGTCCATCAATACTGGTCGCGCGCTGCCGACTTCGGCTTCACAAAAACCAAAGAAGAGGCCATGCAGAAGTGGGGGTACGACCGCGTTCTTTACGATTCCGTCCGTGTCGTGCGCATGACTCGCCCGCTGGTGGTTACGTCTGTATTTTCCGGCAATGTTTCCGACGGTCACGGGCAGCACCAGGTCGCCGGCCAGATGGCGCAGGAGGTCTACAACGCCGCCGCCGATCCGAACATGTTTCCCGATCAAATCCGCGCCGGCCTTCGTCCCTGGGCTCCGCTCAAGATGTATGTGCGCACCCCATTTGCCACCATCTCCTCGCGGGGTGTGTTCGACTACGCCACCGGCCACTGGGCGCCCGCGCGTTTTCATAACTACGTCAATAACACTTGGATTGAAGGAAAGCCGTCTCCCACGCTGGCGATTCCAGTCGGCCAATACAGTCCTTCGCTCGGTCTTTCCTATTTGCAGATTGCCCGGGAAGGATGGGGTCAGCAGAAATCGCAGAATGGCGGCTACGGCATTCCGGCTCCCGGCCCCGATTCGTCGCCCTATCGTCTCTACGCGTCTCGCGTTCCCGCCACGCCCAAAGAAACCGGCTTCTTCGATGGAATCGATGTTTCGCTCGCCGGAATTGCCGACTACGCACCGGCAGACCAGGCTGGCTGGATTCGCGACAAACTAACCGCCATCGATGCGCTCATCGAGCAGGCAATCCGGAGCTACTCGATCGATTCTCCTGAAAAGATCGCGCCGCTGCTGGCCGGCGGACTACAGCAAACGGACGCGCTCATTGCAGAAGTCCAGCAGAAACCGCTGCCGGAAGATGCTCGCTATAACATCCTGCATGAACTGGGTGTGAAGAAGGTGCAATTCAACACAGCCCTCACCCAGGCGCTTGGCATCAGCATCGAGGCTGTAGTTTCGAATGACGCCGAAGAAGGTCGCAGAGGCCATGGCAGGGCCTCGTCCAATACGTTTCAGTCGGCAATTCCGGGCCAGTCGTTTCAAGTCCGCGTCCATCTCGCCGATCAAGGTATAGACCCTGTCACGGTAAAAGATGTCCGTCTCGTCACCACGCCGGACAAGGACTGGAAGCTTTTCGCTCTTGGCGCTGCCCCAGCTTCTTTA
>JAJZDO010000067.1 GCA_021805955.1 Acidobacteriota bacterium | reverse complement strand
TTAATATTTGTCGCGTCGATCACCTGCTGCTCGGTTGGCGTCGCATTCATTTTTTCAAACAGAGACGCAGCACCCATCAGGGAAGACATCGTCGCCGCCGTCATCGTATCGGGGGTCACTACATCCAGCGAGAAATTGACGCCCTGGTTGAAGTCCATGGTGTAGCGTGAGCCGATCAGACTGTTTTTCACGGTGCTAAAGTCGGCCACCTGCGCGGCTTGCCCCAGAACGGACTTCATCATCTCCTGCGTGCCTTTCTGGTCCAGGATGCTCCACACAGCTTCGTTCTGCAGCACTGGCATCAGGTTCTGCATCGCGGTATTGGTGAGGAAGCTGGGAGTAATCCCGTCACGGGCGTCCAGCGAATTTCTGATCGCATCCAACGAGCCGAAGATCATGGTGGTCTGATCCAGAAATGTCACGCTCAATCCTGTATTTCCCATCGGATAGATGGTTTCGTTCCGTACCTGCGTTCCCTTGACGTGGTGTTTCTTGAAGTTATCGAGAAACTCCTGCACGGGAAACTGGCCCGACGCGATCCCGACAATGCGCGAAGAAGTATCGCCCGGAACCCGGTAGGAAGCGAACGCAAGCTGGGTCACACTCTGATTCACATTCATCCCGGAGCTTTGCAGCGCATCCTGCAACCGCTTCAACTCCGGCGGCAGAACCTTGGCCCGCAGCTTCATCGCAATATCGGAATTCTCCATTGCCTGGTAGTCGACGACGATAAGTTGCTGTACATCTTCTGGGACAGCGGCCTGCGACTCGGTTGCCAACTGCGACGCTGATGCCGACAGGGTAAACACAGCCAGTGCAACCGCACCCAAACTGTAACCTAATGCTCTTTTCCAGCGATTCATGTACATCTCCTCGTATCTGGGTTACGGTGTCTCGGCGCCGTCGGATTGTTTCCAGGCACCCTCAATCTTCGACGCGCGACTGCGTTCTAAGTCTCACCCTGGATGCGGTCGCGTCCAAGCCCGCCCAAGAGCCGATTTTCCAGGCTGCGACCATGACCTACGGCCAAGTGAGAGGTGATTCCAGTCTACGCTCCAGCGTTCGCGCGGTCGAAAAATTGGTGGCCAGTTCCATCCACTCACTGCCCGGCTCGACGGCTGCCTCCGGCACCAACCCGATCAGTTCCACCATGTCCGGCTGTGCCCCAAGCCGACCGGCAGCTTCTTTGACCGCTCGATAGGCTGCACTGACCGGCGTCCCTTGAAAATCCGTGATGTTCATCGAAACTTGGGCGCGCCCGCGGACCAGAACCCCCATCGCCTTCAATCCCGCAAGCCCACCGCTCGATCCTCGAATCTCTCGGGCAATGGTGCGCGCGGTTCCGACATTGCTTGTATTCAAGTAAACGTTGCAGGCGATTAAAAGTTGCCGCGCTCCAACCGCGCTGGCCCCCGCAGTCGGATGCAGCGAAGGACCACCGACATCCGGACGGCGCGTTACATCCTGCTGGACTTTTTTTTGCAACCCCTCGAATTGACCGTTTCGAACGTCCTCCAGCAATCGTCGGTCTGGGCGCAGCGCGGCAGCCTCGTAAAAATACACCGGGACCTGGAAACGCTTCCAGATCTCCTGGCCCAGCTGGCGTGCCAGCGCGGCACATTCCGGCAATGAAATTCCGCGAATCGGCGCCAGCGGTATAACATCGGCGGCGCCGATTCGGGGATGGACGCCCTGTTGCGCTGTCAGGTCGATCGATTGGACCGCCTTGCCGACACCCCGAAGGACCGATTCAACGACAGGCGCGGACGCGCCCGCAATGGTAACCACGGAGCGGTTATGATCGGCGTCGAGCGAGTAGTCCAGCAAGGAGACGCCATCGACCTGCATGGCATGGACAATCTCCCGCACCACTGCGGGGTCCTTCCCCTCGGAAAAATTTGGCACGCACTCGATGATGGCCTCTTTGTTGTTCATTCCGGCACGATTGTCATTTCCACCATGTGTAGCCAATCTGGAACTGCACGGTCGCGTTGATACCGGGATTGGCGTCTCCCAGGCTCGCGTTTGAGATATGCACGGCATTCGCGGCAAAAGTGATCGCCTGCCCAGGCTTCACAAAATAATGGATGCCCAATCCAAACTGAGGCTCGAAGTTCCAGACGCTGGTTCCTCGGGACCCATTCGGAGGAAATTTATGATTGGTCCAGATAAGGCCGCCCGCGCCCTGCACCCACGGCATGACTCGCTTCCAGCGGACGAGGTTCCAGCGCAGAATAATGGGCGTCATGCTCAGACCTGGATAGGTTCCGCCCGTAGTGACCAACCGGGGCGGATTTACGGTGGTGAGCGTATATGTCTGTTTTGGAGTAAAGGCCTGCCAGTATGGAATCAATTCAATCGCATATTCGAATTGGCCGCGAAGAACACCGGGGAGGGCTGGCTCGGTGAGCACTTTCCCTAGCCGAACACCTGCATTCAGAAAGTGGTCGCTGGTTTCTCCCGACGTTCCGAACCCACCGTCCATGAAAACGGCACGGTCCCACGGATCATGCTGCATCAAGGTGTGGACAAAATCTCCATTGGCGGCAGCCTGGGCCGAGGAGGAATGAAAAGTATCCTGAGAAATGGAAGAAGAACTTGTCTGGGAATAAGAGGCCTTGGCCAGGGCGAGGAAAACAACACCGAACACAACAATCTGCTTCTTCAAGGGCACTCCAACTTGCCGCGGTCAGCTGCGGGCAGAGATCCTGTAAATCCAGGGAGCTTCATCGTTCGCAATGGAGAACGACTGTCCCCGACTAAAGGAGAATCTGTGAATTCTTCGCTAGGCGCAGAACAATACTTTTCCAGATTCGCTTCAGCCCGCGATTTCTTCGAGCTGTTTGGCATCCATATCGAAGTTTGAATACACGTTCTGCACATCGTCCTGATCTTCCAGCGCTTCCAGCAGCCGGACCATCTGCGCCGCCGCCGTGCCTTCGAGCTTGGTGTAGGTCGAAGCCAGCAAGGTCACTTCCGCCATCTGCGTTTCGACGCCTGCTGTTTTCAGAGCGGCAACAACAGCGTCGAACGCCGCCGGTTCGGTGAGAATCTCCCAGGAATCGCCTTCATCGCGGATATCGTCGCCGCCCGCTTCCAGCACCAGCGTCATCAGCTTGTCTTCATCCGCGGACGATTTGGCCACAGAGATGAGCCCCTTCTTGGAAAACATCCATGAAACCGAATTCGATTCGCCGAGATTGCCGCCGTTCTTTGAAAACCCATGACGAATTTCGCTGACCGTGCGGTTGCGATTGTCGGTCGTCGCTTCCACGATAATCGCAACGCCGCCGGGCCCGTAGCCCTCGAAAGTGATCTCCTCGTATGCGGCGCCTTCCAATTCGCCCGTGCCACGCTGAATGGCGCGCTTGATGTTGTCCTGGGGCATATTTTCCGCTTTGGCGGCGGCGATTGCGCCACGCAGGCGAGGATTCCCGTCGGGATCTCCACCGCCGGCCCGGGCGGCCATGGTGATTTCCTTGATGAGGCGCGTGAATATCTTGCCGCGTTTCGCGTCAGTCGCGCCCAT
>JAJZDO010000503.1 GCA_021805955.1 Acidobacteriota bacterium | reverse complement strand
AGCCCGATTTCCTGCCCGTCACCATGACATGGTTCGAGCAGGAGCGAATCGGCTTCGATCCAGGGAGGATAGAACCGTGAGCTTTGAAATCATCCTGCCGTTCCTGAAGCCGATCCAGCATTTGCTTAAGGCCGCAACCGTCAGCGAGATCATGATCAACCCCGATTCTTCGGTCTGGATCGAGGAGGACGGGGCCATCCAGCTCCTACCGGGGATTCGCTTCGCGGACGGCGCGCTGTTGACGGGCCTGGAAGTGATCGCCAACCGCTTCGGCAAAAAACTCGACCCCGACTCGCCGATCCTGAACCTGCGTCTGCCCGATGGCAGCCGTCTGGCTGCGACTATCCCGCCCATTGTCCATCCGCAGCCGCTGATGACCATCCGCAAATTCACCTCGCGCGGTTTTACGATGACAGACCTGATTGAGAGAAGAATGCTGACGGCAGAGCAAGCCGCAACATTAGTCGAGGCGGTCCGGCGTGGCGACAATCTCCTCATCTCCGGCGGAACCTCTACAAGGAAAACGACGCTCCTCAATGTTTTGGCCGAGGCCATCCCAAACAATGAGCGCATTCTCATCATCGAGGACACCGCCGAACTGCACATCCGCAAGCCGCATGTGGTCTCGGCGGAGGCCCAGACGGATACGCACAAACATCCCGTCACCTTCGACGACCTGCTCAAGGCCGCACTGCGCCACCGGCCCGACAGGATCATCCTCGGCGAAATCCGTGGGACCGAGGCCCGCACGTTGCTCGATGCCATGAACACCGGACATCGGGGAACGCTGGCCACCATCCATGCCAGTAGCGCGCAAGGCGCTTTGCTGCGATTGCGCACATTGCTCATGCGCGGTACTTCGTCTCTGCTGCCAGCCGAAGCCGATGCGGAAATCCGCACGTCCATCCACTGCGTCATCCATATCGACCGTAAAGATGGAAATCGTCACGTCCAGGAAATCCTGGAAGTAGCGTCGAAACTCCCGGCCCGCCAATGACGTGCTTTTACCCATAACTCTTGCTGTACAGACAGGATGTGCATACAATGAATTCCGTGAGCTTCGAGTGGGACGTGCGGAAAGCCGAAGCCAATTATAAAAAGCACGGTGTCCACTTTTCTGAGTCCCCTCCGGTCTTTGAGGACGATTACGCCATCACCATCACGGATGATGTCTCCGGTCCCAACGAACAGCGCTTCGTGTCCATTGGTTCGGGCGCGAGGGGACGAGCGCTGGTTGTCGTCTACAGCTATCGCGGGAACAAGATTCGCATCATCTCAGCGCGACTGGCAGAGCCGCACGAACGCATGCAGTACGAGGAGAACCGATGAAACAGCAATACGATTTCAGCAAAGGCAAGCGTGGCCGGATCACGACCCCGGAACCGGAGCAGCGGGGAAAGACGCGAATCACCATCCGTATCGATGACGACCTGGTGGACCACTTCTTGAAAGAGGCCGAGAGGTCTGGCGATTCGGCAGGCTATCAGACATTGATCAATGATGCATTGCGCCAGCATGTGGAGGGCAAAGCGCCAAAGCTCGAAGACACGCTCCGCCGTATTCTCCGCGAAGAAATCAAAGCCGCGAGCTAGCTTTCGTATTGACCCGATACAGGCGAATGATCGATCGCGTTTTGCCCAGAAACAAGAATACGTGATCGACCGATGTTCCCGTCTCCCTGCTCACGTTGACATTGAATGCACCGCAACAGAACTCCCAAAATTGTTCTGTCGAACCTGCTCCTGTGCGTTCGCGCTGCAAGCTGGTTCCTGTTTGGGAAAAGAAGAAAAAAAGCACGAAGTAATTTTGTAGACCTTTCGATGGATGGAGATTCTTTCTGACCAGCTACGGTCACGCTTCTGCCACATTTGGGGCGCCCCTATGCTCAATTCCCCTGCCAAGGTGACATCTATGCAAACCGATTGGTCCATCAACATACCCTTCCGCACTCAGCAATTCCTCCTGCTTGCCGCCCAGGCGGGCAGCTTCCACAAGGCAGCAAGAACATTCGGCGTCCATCCTTCCGTACTGGCCCGTCATATCGACAGACTGGAAAACGATCTTGGAATCAAACTCTTCGATCGCGATCGCAATTCATTTTCCATAACGGAACCAGGCAGAATTTTTGTCCGAGAAATTCAGGAGACGATGACCCATGCGGCTCGGGCCTGGGACCTCACGCGATATCAGGCCCGGATCGAGCAAGGCCCATTCCGGCTTGGCTATTCTGCCTATGTCCATACCAAGCTGGTGCCGATGCTGGAACGACTCGATTTCCAGGATTCCACCAAGCCGTCCGACGAAACAACCGGAAAGCGATCCGGAAATACCCGGGCGTATTTGCAGAAACAGGAGTTGCGGGTCGTTCTCGAGACCGGTTCCACCATCAACCTCGTCGATGATGTGTTGCGCGGCAGGCTGCGGGCCTCCTTCGGCATCCAGCCCATCCTTGAAGAAGACCTCTGGGTCAAACCCATTATGCGGGAACCATTCTGCCTCGGCATCTCGAAGAACCATCGCCTGGCAAAACAACCATCGGTTTTCGCCAAAGACATGGACGGAGAGATGGTCTTCTTTCTGCCACGGTCTGTACATCCCGGCTTCTATGATCGAACGCTGGAATACATCGCGAGCACCGGCGCCAAGCCTGTCTGGAAAGAGGTACTCTCGTTCACCCATGCAATGGAAATTGTCGCCTACAACTTCGGCGTAGCACTGCTGCCGCAGTCTGTCGCGCGGCATTCTCACATGGGCGTGATCTTCAAGCCCATTACGGACAAACTGCTCTGGATCGAAACCGCACTGTTTTCCAGGCGGGACCAGCAGGACAGCAGAACTCAGGAACTCCTTGATGCTCTCTTGTTGCAGCTCAGGCCGTTTTTTACTCAATAGGTAGTTCCCGGAGAGCGTTATGCGCCAGCTTGACCGGCGTATAACGCCTTCCATAAAGCTAAAATTGTTCCCGCAGCAGAGCCGGCCCGTGTTCCGACATGGTTTATTTCGCGACGGTGCCCTGCCTGGCGACGGCGTGAATGATCTGCTCCACCCACGCGGGAACGCCCGTAAAATGGGCGGTTTCGTGAACCTTTTGGGCGGATGTGGGTTGCGTGAGGGTAGCGTTTTGCAGAGCGGATCGTACAAGTCCTTTGAAAGGTGGTGGCCAGGGAGGGAATTGAACCCCCGACGCCAGCCTTTTCAGTACTTAAATAGATAGTATTTACAACAACTTGAGCGACACGGATGGCACCGTAACTCACAGTAAGTCAGGGTATGGATTTCTCAGTGTGGGTACAAAAGTGGGTTGGAAAAGGGCAGAGGACTGGAATAAAAAGCAAAATAATCACGTGCCAGGGAAGTAACTTTAGCCTGCTTATCATGTGTAAAGAGTTGAGTAAGGACGCCGCCAGGCCCCAACTGTATCTGATTATCCGCTTGCAGGGATGAAGCGCCAGTCAGGACCCAGGGCAATCGCATGAACGTCATGTGAGTCCGAGGAGTTGAGCGCGGTAGTTGTCGGAGGTGGCGGCGA
>JAJZDO010001001.1 GCA_021805955.1 Acidobacteriota bacterium | reverse complement strand
CTCTCCTCCATCTTGCTCCACTATTTTTCGCAGGCGGTTTGTTCGCCTTAGTTCATCGGATGAGGATGTGGCACCACTGTGATCGTCATCTCCGATGGATACTGGATCGAATGATGCACCTCATTATGGGCTACGACACCCTTCGTTTCATCGTAATTATTCCCGCCGGTGTTCAAATTCCGATCGAAACGCGGGAAGTTGCTGCTTGACACCTCAATGCGCAGGGAATGGCCGGCAGCGATGTAGTCGCTGGTCTGCATCGGCTGAAATGTCACCTTGTAGACTTTGCCCGGCTCCATCCAGGCCAATGGCTTGTCGTATCCGTCGCGATAGCGCATGCGCTGAATATTTTCATCCAGGTTATAAGCGGGGCCGTTGGGATCGACATCGATCAGCTTCACCGTAAAGTCCGTGTCTTTCGCGTCGGAAGATACGTAGAGCGTAATGTTGATGGGGCCGCTGACCTCTGTCCCTTCCTTGAAGGGATCGGTGGTATAGACCAGGATGTCGTTGCGAGTTTCCATCGCGCGCTGGTCGTACGCGCCCGGGTGTACAGCATTCCCTTCGCAGCAAACATTGCCGCCGTGCGTGGGCACAGGGTTCATCGGGTCGTAGGTAAACTGGTCGCCGATGTCCCGCTTTGGAGGGGCCGCAGCCAAGGAACCGTCTCCGTACAGACTGTTGGCTTTGCCCGCGCTCGAAAGATAGAAGTTGATCGGCTGCGCGCTTTCCGGGGGCCAGGTGTTCGATGTCTCCCAGCGGTTCTCTCCCATCACGAAGTAGCGAACCTTGGGCATCGTTTCCAGAACGTGGTTGTCCTCTCCCTTCAGGAAGTGATCAAACCAGCCATAGGTGAGCGCGTCCACATCGATTCGGGCGTCGCCCATGTCGCGTTCGCCAATCACCGTATGGTCGGTGGCCCGCCAATAGCCGCAATGTCCGGTCGGCGCAATCACCGCATATTGCTCGTTCGCAATGTCCGGACGGGCAGTTTTGCGAACAAAGTTGTAGGCGGCCAGATTGGGTCCGATCGATACGTCGTACCACGACATCCACCAGAAGCCGGGCACATTGATCTTCATGCTGTCGTTCCACAGGCCGCCTTTGTACCAGGCAGGATCGTTGGGCGCACGCTCAATCATGGCCCCCCCCGTCGCGATCCCAGGCATGGCATCGGCAAAAATTCCTTTCGGCCCATGCACCGCTTTGATGATGTCCATCTCCGGAAGGTGCCACAGCGCCTTCGACCAATCCACGGGCGGGAAATGCGGTGCAAGATCGAAGGCCCTGGACTCCTTGATCAGGTCTGCCTGCGAGGTGTCTCCTGGGAACATCGGACGCACCGAATTCTGTACTCCATACAACCAATCGATAAACAGCATCTGCACCGCGCCGCCGCGATACCAGTTTCCCTGCTCGTAATAGGGCCCAACCCGACCCACGCCGGCGCCAAATCCCATCGGGACAAAGGCTGCATCGGCCGGATTCCCCATGGCCGTTACGGCAAGCTGCCATTCCGCTGTTGAAGAGCATCCGATGGTGCCAACTTTGCCGTTCGACCACGGCTGCTTCGCAATCCAGGAAAATTCGTCGTACCCGTCACTGAGCGGCGGCCCAAGTATGTCGTAGTTTCCCTGGGAAAAAAACTGGCCGCGCTCGTTGATCTCAACATAGGCATAGCCGCGCTTCACGGCGTTCAGTTCGGCGCCCATATTGCGCGGCGCTCCCAGCGCGATACTCCAGTAGTTGAAGTTGTAGGGTGTCCGTACAAAGACGGTCCCGTACTTCTTCGATTCATCTTTCGGACGATAAATGTCGGCCGCCATCAGTTTGCCGTCGCTCATCGGAATCATGACCTTGCGGTCGATGATGGCTACCGATTCCAATTCTTTTTCCAACGCGTTGTTTTTAGCAATCTGTGCGTCTTGTGAATCGCCTCTGCCCTGAGCCAAAAGGCTTGGCGAAACGCAGAGAGCGGTTGTCAGAAGAGCGGATGCAAGCAGTGAGCAGGCAATCGTGTTTCGCATTTTAAAGTCTCCATACTGCGCACCAGCGAACGAGCGCCACAACAGCATAGTAATCCTAGGCGTCTTCCGCAGGTAGCTCGAAGTTGATCAGGTTTTTGCGGAATCCATGCGTTTTCCATGCGCCAAAGCTGATTCCGGCAGCCATCCAGATGACGCCTGCCACTATTGCCGCATGGCTCAGGTTCAGCCACAGTAGCAGGCAGATGCAAAATCCCGCAACCGGCGGGATGAAGTGAGTGATCCTTTTTTCTGATGCGCGAACGAAGTAGTGAACGAAGGCTGCGGCGTTGACGCCCATAAATGCGATCAGCGCGCCAAAGTTCAGCATTTCCGCACCCAATTGATAGCTCATGATGAAGGCCCCGGCCAGCGCAATCAGGCCTACAAAAATCACATTATTGCGCGGTACGCGCCGCTTTGGATCCACCTTGCCAAAGAAAGATTTCGGCAGCGCTTCGCTTCTGCCCATCCCATACAGCAGTCGTGCCGCGCCCAGTTGCGCTCCCATGCCGGAGCCGAAGTTGGCCACCAGCAGTGTAATTCCGACAATGATGAACATGGGATGCCAGGCGCGCGCAGCGACATGGACGAACGCCGTATCCACGTTGGGGAAAGCTTGCGATGCCGGCCAGATCAACTGCGCCGCATACACTTCCACGGCCGAAAGGATGCCAATCACCAGGCAGGTCAGCACTGTTGCCAAAAGAATATTTCGTCGCGGGTTTTCGACTTCTTCTGACAGCGTCGAAATCCCGTCGAAACCTATGTACGTCAGCACCGCGATAGACGTCCCACCCAGAATTGCTTTTGTGTCCCATGTATTCGGGTCGTAGAAGGGGCGCAGGAAGAAATCGGCGCCGTCGTGGGGATGACCGAAAATATAGTGCGCCGCAACCACGAAAAAGATTGCGATCACCACGCCCATCGCCACCGCCAGGCCAAAATTTACCCGAGCGGAACTCTTGATCCCCTGGATATTCAATCCGGTAAAGATGGCCGCAAAGCAAATCGCCCATGCCCAGTATGCAACGTGTGGCGCAAAAACATGCGCCTGCTGGCTGCACCAGATAATACAGATCATCGGATTCAGCAGGTAATCCATCACCATGCCCCAGCCGGTGATGTAGCCCAGCGCTGGATTGATTTCCTGGCCGACGTACGTGAATGCAGATCCGGCGCTCGGATACACGCGTGCCATTCTGCCATAGCTGATGGCCGTAAACAGCATGGCCACCATCGCGATCAGGATTGTGGTGACGACGTGCCCGTGACTGCGGTCGCTCAACACTCCGAACACGGACATTGGGGCGACGGGCTGCACCACAATGACGCCGTAAAGAACCAAGTCCCACAGAGTGAGGCTGCGGCGCAAACGAGTAGTGCTGCCTGCCGCAGCGCTGTTTTTGTTCTCCATGGATGATCCTCAGCGAACTTTTTCTGTTCCTTCCACTGTAATTGTTGTTCGCCGAGTTTTACCGTTGAGTTGAACCGTTGTTTCCGCTTTGCCGG
>JAJZDO010000092.1 GCA_021805955.1 Acidobacteriota bacterium | reverse complement strand
AATGTCAGTTTTTTCGCTTCCGCCGCCGAAGCACGTGCAGCCGGGTATCGCGCCTGCCAGCGGTGCCGCCCGGAGTCCCCCCATCCCCAAACCGCTCGTGTGCTTGCCGCGTGCGATTACCTGGACCAGACCCACGAAAAAACACCTACATTGACGGAGCTGGGTCGCGCCGTTGGGATGAGTCCGCACGCGCTGCAGCGGCTGTTTCGTCAGGTGCTTGGGATTACGCCGCGCCAATATTGCGCTACGCGGCAGGCCCACCGCTTTCGCCAAGGGCTGGCTACAGCCGGCAGCGTAACCGCAGCCATCTATCAGGCAGGGTATGGCTCTTCCAGCCGCGCGTATGAGCACTCCGCTGACCTGCTCGGCATGCAACCCGCCGCCTACCGCAAAGGAGGCGCGGGCCTGCAGATTCGCTATACAACGTCGCTATCGCCCGTTGGACGCATATTGGTGGCCGCAACCGGGCGCGGACTTTGCGCCGTCGCCTTTGGCGATACCGACGAGGAGCTAGTGGCCAGCTTGCGGAGCGACTTTTTCAGCGCCATAGTGGAGCGCGACGACACCGCGCTCGCCGGACACCTGGCTTCGGTCCTCGACCGTCTGCGGGAACATCCCAACGCCACCCCGCTGCCGCTGGACGTGCGCGCCACTGCTTTTCAATGGCGTGTCTGGCGGGCGTTGCAGCAGATTCCTTTGGGCGAAACGCGGTCGTATGCGGCCATAGCGCACGGTCTTGGCCAGCCTGCCGCGGTACGGGCTGTGGCGCGGGCGTGTGCGCAGAATCCGGTCGCCGTCATCATTCCGTGTCATCGCGTCATCGGCAAAGGCGGCCAGCTTACGGGCTACCGCTGGGGAGTGGAGCGCAAACAAAAACTCCTGGCGATGGAACGGAAAGGTAGCGAGTCGGCTTGATCGGTTGCAGCCAGTTGCCTGAAGCTGGAAGACGCTGAGAATCGCTCGATTTTTGGTTGATGAAAACAAGGGGCCGCGAAGGCCGCTCAACTGCCGACATATTTAGGTCTACCAATCCGATACCTGGGGATTTTGCACCTTTTAAGGCGTGGAATGCGAATCGTCCCCGGGATCGCCGGCCATCCGACCACGTTTCATCGCTCACGACACATCGGAGAAACGATTCCGCGTTCGGCTCTTGCTTTCATAGAAGTAATGTTTGCTATATTTGTTCGGTACGTATGGCCGCTTCCAACGGTTCGTCGAAAACTCGCCGGGTGTTGCTCTACTTCGGCCTGGTGTCGCTGCTGGTGAACATGGTGAACCCCGGCTTCCTGCTGGACATTCCAACGGCGTACATGCTCAAGAACATTCTTCACGCTTCCGCTTCCGAGATCTCCAGGTTTCGGTTGCTCACGGGCATTCCCTTTTATATGGGGTTCGCCTTCGGGATGGTGCGGGATCTTTGGAGTCCTTTTGGCAGACGTGACCCGGGCTACTTTCTTCTGTTCGTTCCGGTGATGGCGCTGGTGCTGGGCTGGATGGGCCTGTCCCGCACGAGCTACGCAGGACTTGTGCTTGGGATGCTGGCGGCGATAATCTCTTACTCTTTCATCTTTGCGGCGTTTCAAGGATTGATGGCATTGATCGGCCAGGAGGCGCTGATGTCAGGGCGCATGAGCGCTCTATCCAACATATTCGTGTTTCTTCCGGCGGGAACGGCATACTTCGCCTCGGGATTGATGACGCAAGATCTCACGCCACGCCAGATATTTCTCATGGTCCTCGTTCTCACTCTGACGCTCAGCGTCTTTGGTTTCTGGAAGCCGCGCTCCGTATTCAGCCACGCCTATGACGACCCGCACGCCAAAGGCACCCACTTTCTTGGAGACGTGAAGCGACTGCTGAAGCATCGCGCCATTTACCCAGTGGTGCTGATCAACCTGCTGTGGAACTTCACCCCCGGCTCCTACACGCCCATGCAGTTCTTTCTCACCAATCATATCCACGCGTCGGATGCGACCTATGCGGACTTTTTGGGTCTCTATAACCTTTTCTTTCTTCCGCCAATTTTGCTTTATGGATTTCTGTGCACGAAGTTTCCACCTCGCAAGCTGCTGTGGTGGTCTGTGATTGTAGGAGTGCCGCAGTTTATTCCCATGGCCTTCGTTCACTCCGGACGCGACGCACTGCTGATGGCTGTTGCGATCGGATTGATGGGTGGCATGGCCAATGCGGCCTGCATCGACATCGCCATACGCGCCTGCCCTCCGGGGCTGCAGGGAACGCTGATGATGATGATTGCGGCCACCTTTGCGCTTTCCTCCCGTGGCGGGGACGTGGTGGGCTCGTGGCTCTATGGCTTGAGCCCGCAGTACGGCTTCCAGTACTGCGTGATTGCGATTACGGTGACCTACGCTCTCATCCTGGCCGTAATCCCCTTTATACCGAAAGAAATCACTGCCACCGTCGATGGGGAACCGTATCCGAAAGAGAGGGCGTTGGTTCTCGCGGAGATTGGCGAGGCAAGGCCATCGCCTGGTGGCGGCCTATGACCGTCGTGCAAAGGAACAGCGCCTCAGAAACAGGCAAACCCTGTAGGGAGCGCGGACTTTGGCATTCCAGAAGTCCGGCGCATCGGTGGCAGCGCCCATGATCGTTCCACAATACAAAGAAAGCCATTGCTGTCCTTCACTGCGGTCGTGTATCCGGAGGCTGCGTAGAATCGCAGCCGTGTGGCACGGATTACTCCTCACAAGTCAGCCAGGGTTTATCAATGCATCCGTTTCGAATCGGAAGTTGGCGAGAAGCGGCCAACCCGCTCCTTGAACTCACGTCCAAGCGATAGCCGCCCATAACTCCTTTGTGGTTTCAAAAGCCGCCTCCCATAAGTTGATGCCTGGTTGGAAGCTGGTTCTGATGAAGATGGCCGGGACGACGCACTTCCGCAATCACTGGAAACCATGGAGCACGAGGAAACCGAACCCCGGCAACGATCCATCCTATCCACCTGTCGACGCCAGTCCGTCTGTTACGCGAGGGCTTGGAAGTGTTACCCTGACATAGGACTTGGGCGGTCAATTTGCGCCCGGTTCGAGGCATCCGTCGAAGACCGCAGGCATCTGCGAATCAATCCAAAACCAATAAGAAATGGGTCCTATGGCTACTTCCACCACCGTTCCGTCCGATGTGAGAAATCTCGACCTGGCCGAGCAGGGCAAGCGCCGCATCGAGTGGGCGAACCAGTCCATGCCGGTGCTGCAAATTATCCGTAAAGAGTTCATCAAGAACCAGCCGCTGAAGGGCATCCGCGTGTCGGCCTGCCTGCATGTCACCAGCGAAACCGCGAATCTGATGATTACGCTGCGCGATGGCGGGGCCGACATCGCCCTGTGCGCTTCCAATCCTCTCTCAACGCAGGACGATGTCGCCGCCTCCCTGGCACGCGATTACGGCATCGCAACCTACGCCATCAAGGGCGAGGGCAATGACAGCTACTACGCGCACATCATGGCCGCGATCGACCACAAGCCGCAGCTGACGATGGATGATGGCTGCGATCTGGTTTCCCTGCTCCACACAT
>JAJZDO010000475.1 GCA_021805955.1 Acidobacteriota bacterium | reverse complement strand
TGAGCGAGTGCCTTCTTCGCCCACAATGCCGTAATCCGGCCACTGTGCGCGAAGCCGGTCGACCAGCAATGCTTCACTCTCGCGGTCGGCGATCGTCACCAAATCCGCTTCGCCTTTATATTCGGTGGCTACTCCGCGTTCATAATGAGAGCGCAGCAGCGCGCCGGCGGAGCGCGCCATCTCCGACGCCGGACCGGCATGGGGAAAGTGAAGATCGACCGCGCTCATGCCAGGGAATCCCCGTCCGCTTCTTTGTCTTTCCGTGGCGCGGGTCGTCGGGTCTGTTCCGTAATGGTCAAAATCTGGCGCTTGTAAATGAAGAGATTCGGCTTGCCTTCCCGGGTGAGGCGAATCATGCGGTCGTCAAAATATTCGATCCAGCCATGCAGCGATTCGCCATCCCGTAATTGCACCATGACCGGCGTCTGCCGCTCGCTCAAAGTGCGCAGGTAGATCGCTTCCTGCCCTGTTTCCGTTTGAGGATGATGGGATTTCTGTTTGCGCCGACCGCTGCCAGAGGTGTTCACGAGGGTAGTATATCGTTTCAGTGCGCGGGTTGGGCGTAATAGCCGGTGCGGTAATCGAGATGATAGGCCCGATTCAAGGGCTGCTTTGTCATCCGAACCTGAATCCGGCGAAACCCGCCGGGCTGGGATTCCATCCCCGCCTCGGCCGACGCGGGATAGTAGCCCAGCAGATACTCCGAGCGAAGGGCAAGAGAGAGATGCGCCATGGCGCCTTGCAACGGGTTGGACGCGTCGATATAAAAATACTGACCGCCGGTATCTCGGGAAAGCTGAATCAGAGCATGTTCGCCGCCCAGATCGCGACCGGCGTCGGCGTCAATGGGAACCAGGATCAGGCTTTCAATACTCGTCTGCGCGCGCAATGCCGCGGTTCGAGCCTGCTGGTAGTCCACTCCAGGAACGCTGTTCGAGCCGTCGCTGATTACCACGATGACTTTGCGACCCGTATATAGCTCGAGATCGCTCGCGCCACGCGCAATCGCCGCGTACAAAGCTGTCGGCCCGTCTCCCTGCAGGCGTCGCAAGCCGCGATCCAAGCTGCGAAGATTGCCAGTGAACGGAACAACCTCCGTCACATCGCCGGCGAATCCCAATAGCTCCAGGCGATCTCCTGGACGCAACAGGGAACGGGCAAACTCGTACGCGGCCTGGCGGGCAAGCGGCAGATCTTTGCGGACGCTCACGCTGGTGTCGATGGCGAAAACAAGCGACAGAGGCTGTGTCGCATTCGGTTCAAATAGCCGGATCGTTTCCGGATGACCATCCTCGGTAAGCATGAAGTCGTCTCGACTCAGGCCATCGACCGGTCTGCCGCGGCCATCCGTAACATTGACCGGAACATTCACCAGATTCACATGGACTCGCAGCGATCCGCTGGAAACCGTGGGTGGCGCAGCCACCTGCGCCGATGCTGCGAGAACCAAGGCCAAGGCCGCGAAGGCAACTCCAGCCGTGCGTCCACTCACGACTGCTCGCCGCCGATATCGGCCTTCGCAGGGGCATGGGTCGAGATCTCTGCTGGAAATGGTTCGCCGTCGGCCCAGACCGCGCCGTCTTCAAACCATTCCTTCTTCCATATGGGGACTGTTCGTTTCAGCGTGTCGATGATCCATCGGCAGGCCTCAAAGGCCTGCGCGCGATGCGCGGAAGCCACGGCGATCAGAACGCTGGTCTCGCCGATCCGCAGGCGTCCCAGCCGATGAACCAACGCAATTTCGCGAACGGCGAAGCGTTGTTTTGCATCGCTGACCAGTGCCCGCATCTGGCTGAGCGCCATCGCTTCATAGGCCTCGTAATCGAGAAACAGCGTGCGACGTCCGCGCGTGTGATTGCGGACAATGCCGTCGAAAACAACCACTGCGCCAGCCTCGCCCTCTTTGACCTGCGCGACCAGTGCATCGGCGTCGATGGCCTCGCGCTGCAACCGAACCAAATCGACCTGCGGACCTACAGCCCTCGGAGAATCATGGTCGGCGCAGCCGCCACTGACAGGAGGCAGCAAAGCCACTTCATCCCCCTCATGCAGCACATGGGATGGAAGCGCATATTCTCGATTCACGGCAATTGCCAGGGAGTTGGCGAATTTCTGCATCTGTGGAGAGGCGATCATGAAACGGCACAGAAACTCCTCCACCGTGGCCAGTTCCGGCAGTTCCATCGTCTCGCTGGACGAGGGTTCCCCGTCGCGAGCCAGCAGGTCCTTCAACGCGCCAAACAGCAGAATCCGTACTTGCATACCTCTAGCTTCTCTTCCGCACTCGATATCCCTTCTCATCAAGGATAGAATGAACCTTTGCCGTAACAGTACAGCAATTTGCAATCACGATCGGTGTTGCATCCGAAATGCCGATACGGGTCAAGCGCGCAAGTGCGCATCTGAACGAAACTGACATTAAGATCAAGCTTGACGCGAAATACTGAACTGGACTCGGCTGAAACTGTGCGTGCCCAGACCGCTGTTCCACCCAAAACGAAACCAGCAGGTGCCCTTCGATTCCATGGAAGAATTCTCTCGATTAACCCGACTCCCCCCTTACGTGTTCAACATAACGAACGAACTGAAGGCTGCTGCGCGCCAACGCGGTGAAGACATCATCGATTTCGGCATGGGGAACCCGGATGGCGCGACGCCGAAGCATATTGTGGACAAGATGATCGAAGCCGCGCAAAAAACGGCCACCCACCGCTATTCGCTCTCCAAAGGCATTCCCAGGCTGCGCAAGGCGATCTGCAACTGGTACAAACGGCGCTATGACGTCGATCTCGATCCATTGACGGAAGCCATCGTGACCATCGGATCCAAAGAGGGGATTGCCCATCTGTGCCTTGCCACCCTGGATCGCGGCGATGCTGTCATTGTTCCCAACCCGAGTTACCCAATCCACATCTACGGCCCCATCATCGCTGGCGCGGACGTTCGCTATATCGAAATCAACAGTGCGCCTGCGTTTCTGGCTGAATTGAGGCAGGTTCTCCCTACCATGTCTCCCCGTCCGAAGATGCTGATTCTCAATTTTCCTTCCAACCCCACAACCCAATGCGTTGACCTGCCTTTTTTTGAGGAAGTGGTGGCGCTGTGCAAGGAATTTGGCGTCTATGTCGTGCATGACCTTGCCTATGCTGACCTCGTATTCGATGGCTACCGCGCACCCTCCATCCTGCAGGTCCCAGGAGCCAAGGATATTGCGGTGGAATTTTTTACGCTTTCGAAAAGCTACAATATGCCGGGCTGGAGAGTCGGCTTCATGGTCGGGAATCCTGCGCTGGTGGCCGCTCTTGGCCGGATCAAGAGCTACTTCGATTACGGAACGTTTACGCCGATTCAGGTGGCGTCCATCCAGGCGCTGGAAGGCCCGCAGGAGTGCGTGCAACAGATTTGCGATAACTATCGCAAACGCCGCGATGTGCTGGTACAAGGCCTCAACCATGCCGGCTGGCCTGTCGAAATGCCGAAAGCAACCATGTTTGTCTGGGCACCCATTCCAGAGGCCTACCGAAAGATCGGCTCCTTCGAT
>JAJZDO010000271.1 GCA_021805955.1 Acidobacteriota bacterium | reverse complement strand
ACTTTGCAGGTGTAGCCGCAATTGCTCGCCAAACAGGTCGGCTCCCACCATGCCAATCATTTCCACGGGATATCCCAGGCGGGCAATGGCGACGGCCTGGTTGGCCCCTTTCCCTCCTGGGTGCATATGAAAGCCAGACCCGAGCAGCGTTTCTCCCGCTATCGGGATACGCGGCGCGGCGGAAACCAGGTCCATATTGATGCTTCCAACCACGACAATGGGCCGCATAGATTTTGCTGTGTCCATTTCTACAATCCCCACGCTGTCGCTAGTGTGTTCGAACGATGGGTGCGAAAGCGATGGCACATAGCCCCACAAGAAACAGAACGAACATCAGAGCCAGCAACTTCTTCGATCTATGCGGAGCGTCAGCAAACTCCTTCCACACAAAAACGCCCCATGCCGCGGAGATCATTGTTGCCCCCTGGCCAATGGAATAGGAAACCGCGGGGCCGACAATATGCGCGCGTGAAGCTACAAAGTTGAAGACCGTACCTGTGCACCAAATGCCACCGCCGACGATACCCCAGGCATGCCAGCGAAAGGGCGCCTGGAAATACGCAGCCATGCTGACCGGCGGCTTTCCATCCAGCGGTTTGCGCATCAACATCGCATTGAATACCAGCGCGCACAAGGCTGCGCCGGCAACAAAGTAAAACGAAGTGGCGTACGGGCCGGGAGCATGCGGCAGGCTCATCGCGTGCGAAACCAAAGGATAAAAACTGCCCATCAGCACGCCGGATATCAGGCTGATCACCAGCCCGCGCCGGCTCGTCGCGCGATGTTCCTGCTCGCGCATGCGGTACGCCAGCGCATCGCATACGATGGCCGCCACCACCAGCGCGATTCCGCCGAACAGCAGCAGTGGATCTCCCGCAGGCGACAGAATATAACTGCTGACCGCCCCTACAATCAGCGCCAGACCAATGGCCACAGGAAAGGCGACGGCCAGCCCGGCAATCTCAATCGCCGCGATCAGCAACAGGTTGGCAATGTTGAAAACAATTCCGCCGAGGATCGCATCGATCACGCTGACCCTGGGGGCACCAAAAACATCCGTTAAAAATCGCTGTCCGATTTCGCCCGTCGAACCGAGCGTCAATCCCCAAACTAAAACGCCAAGCAACAGCCCGAGGACGTAGTCCCAGTAGAACAACTGAAACCTGTAGGTTGGACATAGCTTGACCGTGTTCGCCCACGATCCCCAGCAAAGCATGCTGACGACCATGAAGAAGAGCGCAATAGCATAGGTCTCTGGCTGATACACAAGGGGCCTCCGCAAAATTGGAACAAGTGCGACGAACCATCTGCTATTGGTCCTTCGCTCGGCGGTTACAGGAAGTGGCGTTTTCCTCATTGGATGGAAGAAAACGCCAATTGCAAGTAGCTGGGGCACAGGTCGGTTTTACCTGGTTAGAATACCAACTTCATTGCCAGTTGGCCGATGCAGGCGTCCCCTGCCGCATTCAACTGTCCAAGCGGGTATTGCTTACTGTCGCTGGGGTAGGTCGTATTTACACCTGTCCACTGTGAGTGGTTAAAGGCATTAAATGCATCTACCCCTTCCCACCCTGCGCCCCCGCATACGATATCGTAATCACATCGCGGCTCCCCACTTGTTGCTGAAAATCGAGAAGCATGCGCTGATAGTGGGGCAATTGGATGCGACTGCGCTAATTTGTGTCGCTCGGGCAGGGGACTGAAGAGCGGTCGGATTGCCACTATGCATCCGACGGCCTTCCGGTGGTCCCATTCACGCGGCTGGGCAATGTCTGTTATAGTTAACTAACCGGTTAATCAATGACAGCGAAGAACTCAACCCGAACGCGCGACGAACGCGCCCACCAGACGCAGAAAAGAATCCTTCGCGCCGCAGTGCAGGAATTCAGCACCCATGGTCTTTCCGGCGCGCGCACGGATCGCATCGCCGAGAGGGCAAAAGCGAACAAGGCGTTGCTCTACTACTACTTCAAAAGCAAGCAGGGCTTGTATGCGGCGGCGGTGGAGATGGTAGCAACCAGGGTGGTGGAGAATGCA
Organism: Acidobacteriota bacterium; assembly: GCA_021805955.1. The sequence continues at coordinate 1,509 of JAJZDO010000271.1, read as the reverse complement.
ATGATGGAGTTCGATCCAAAGTATTCTGCCGGGGAGCGTTTGCTGCGATCTGCACTGAATCATTTCGATCGCATCCTGACACAACGGCAGTTTCAGAGCCTGGTGCAGCAGGAAATGGTGCGATTCCGCAGCGACAAGCGCGGGTCGCTGCAGATTCTTTTCAAAGCGGCCTTTCAACCTATGATCGCAAAGTTGCGCGAGGCCGTGGAGGAAGGAATACGAACAGGCGAACTGTGCCAAGTGGATTGGCTTCAGGCTATGTATTCGATACTCGGCGCGAACGTTTTTTATTTTCTCAGCGCGCCGATGATGGAAATTGCACTTCCATTCAACCCATTCTCCCCGCAGGCGCTGAAGGCGCGACGCAAGGCTGCGGCGCAGTTTCTCGGCACAGCTTTGTTTACCGATCGCGCCGCCGGAGTGAGGCTGGCAAATCGCGTTCTTCTAGAGATGCCCATGCTGCGGCTGAAGAATGTGCAAGCGCGGATTGAAAATTTTCCTGCACGGAGAAAAACTTTATGAACGCTCGCAACCGGATTTTTATGCTGCTCGGAGCGCTGTTCCTCTTTTCGCTGGGATGGTATTTCTTTACGACGAACCGCTCCGGAGACTTGCAGTTGATCGGCACGGTGGATGCCAATGAAGTCATTGTCAGTTCGCGAATCCCAGGCCAGATTGCGAAGCTGACGGTCGATGAAGGCGACGAGGTCCACGCCGGAGAACTGATCGCAACCATCCAAAGCGATGACTTGGAGGCGGCGCGCAATGCAGCTGCGGCAGCAGCACTGAGCCAGAAATATCTGATGCAGCAGACCCGCGACACCGAACGCCAGATCGGCGGCGCCACTTCCAGCCAGGTCATCAATGCAGAAGCGCAGCTGCGTGCCATGCAGGCCACCTTGGCGCAGGCCAAAGCACAGGAGGAGCACCAAAATGCGGACACATCCCGGGCCGTCGCGCTGGCGGCACAAGGCGTGGTAAGCCAGCAAACGCGAGACGAGGATGTCACCTCGCTGCAGGCGGCACAGGCCGCCGTGCAGGCATCACAGCACAACGTTGCCGCCGCGGAGGCATCGCTGAAACTGGCGAAGGCCAACACAATTCAAGAGCAGGCGCAGGCAAAAACGGTGGCTGCTACGCGCAGCCAAATGCAGAACGCGCAAGCGCTGCTGGACCAGGCGCAGGTGGAACTGGGATATTCGCAGATTGTCGCCCCTATTTCTGGCAAGGTAAACGTCAAAGCGGCAAGGCAGGGTGAAGTGGTTGCTGCTGGGGCGCCGATCGTCACCATCACAGACCTGACACAAACCTGGGTCTATGCGCCCCTGCCGGAAACGGAAGCGGATTCTGTCCAATTGGGCGACATGCTGCGTGTCGTAATGCCGAGCGGCGCGACGTTTCAGGGCAAGGTGATCGCGAAGTCGGCGGAAGCGGATTTTGCGACGCAACGCGACGTGAGCCGACGCAAGCGGGACATTGAGACCGTTCGCCTGAAACTGCTTATCGACA
>JAJZDO010000060.1 GCA_021805955.1 Acidobacteriota bacterium | reverse complement strand
CTGAGTATACGTACTGCCATCTGTGCCGGTCAGCGTCACTTGAGTGGCGTTCGTCGCGGTCACAGTCAAAATGGATGAACTTCCCGAGGTGACGGAAGTGGGATTGGCGGTGATGCTGACGGTCGGCGCCGGATTGGACGTCACAGTTACCGTCGCTGCGGCCGAGGTTTTTCCTCCCGCTCCAGTAGCGGTGGCGGTATACGTCGTTGTCGCGGTTGGGTGCACAGATTGGGTCCCGCCGCTAGGCTGCAAGGTATACGTGCTGCCATCCGTTCCAGTCACAGTCACTTGAGCGGCGTTTGTCGCAGTTACGGTCAAAAGGGACGAACTCCCCGAGGCAATCGACGCGGGATTAGCCGTGATGCTGACGGTCGGCGCCGGGGTCGGGGTCGGACTCGGGGTCGGGCTCCCGAAATTGCTTGGACGGTTGTTGGCACATCCGGTGAACAGCAGGGGAAACGCCAGACAGGACAACAGTGCAACTGGCTTAAGAAAGTGGGACGAAAGCCAAAGGGCGCGCAATTGTTGCATATGTATTCTCGTTTCAATTGCACGCGCCGAAGGCTCGGGCGATAAGCCACGCTGAAAAGTGGACGCAGAGCTTCAGGGGTGCATCTTGTCAAGTATATCCATTCTCAATCGCATGAACCATCGCCACAGTTCGGGAGAAGTACCTTCATACTTCGTCCTTGAGAGATTCATATGGTCCCGCGTGTGTTACAGAATGGGAATCGTAGGCTAAACTCAATAATCGCCCTCGAGCGTGGAATTCGCCAGATACCCATCTCCATCCGGGTGGTCCTTCGGCGTTTCCACTTTGCGCCAAGCAAGGGATTGCGCGAAATCGATGGAGAGCGCATTGCTTGCAGCCAATTCATCGGTGGGACCTGACTGCAACGGAGCGGCCGGACTTGAAAATACGGAACGCGGCCAGATACGGCGGAGTTCTGGAAAGAGTCTTGCGTCCCGTATCTCCTTTTTGCATCGCATGAGTTCGAACCAGCGAAGATAGTTGCGGACAACGCTGTCCATAGTCATCTGGACTCCTGCAGCAAAATTACGCTCAGCCATGCTGCGTTGCAGCTCTGGAGATTGCAAAATGGCAGTCAGTTGCTCGGCGAGATCGCCCGCATCGCCTGTTTTATAGAAGCTGACCGCCATATCTTCGTCCTCCGCCATTTCCCGAAAGTCGCCGATGTCAGCGCACACAATCGGGACTCCGTATTCACATGCTTGATGGGCCGGCCCGCTCGATCCAGTTGCGGAGTCGTATGGCATCACCAGGACCGTAGTTGTGCGAAACAGTTCAGGAATGGCTTCTTCCGGAACGTATCCGCGGAATTCAATCGGCAAATCCTTCGGCTGTGCCTCGCGTATCGATTCCCAGTAGCCCGACTTCGTGTGATGATTGGCTCCGGCCACGATGAGCTTCGCATTGGGGATCTTCTTCAAAACTGCGGGAAAAGCCTCCATCAGCGTCTCCAGCCGCTTGTAGGTACCCCAATGTCCGATCGCCAGAATGCGATGTTCAGGGTTGCCGCGTTTACTGAAATCTGGGGGACTGGGGCTGGGTGCGAACGTTCCGTGCGTTCCCAGCAGAACGTTCTTAGCAGCATACTTCGTCATCAAAGTTCGCCGGTATCCTGAAAGCAGGACAGAGACCGAATGCGCTTTGAGTAAAGCCCTCGTGGCGACATACGAGCCCATGCGCAGGACCCGATCCTGTCGTACCCCAGCAGCGTTGCAATCGACGTGTTCGATGATGTGGTGTAGCGTGACGTGCGTGTAAAAGCCGGCGGCTCGCGCAAGAGCAGGTACGGAGAGCCCGAAAAACGCAGCGAAAGGGTTCTCGGGCGTGGCAAAGCTGGAGAATACTAGATTGAACCACACCACATCGGGTTTCAACCGGCGAATGGCGTTCAGCAGGCGCACCGGATTCGCGAGGCTCCCAAACTTCCAGCAGCGAACCACGTTGAAACCCGCTAATTCGGGTTGTTGTTGGGCGTGTAACGAATGACCGTTTGCATCCGTAGCAAATGCATAGTCGGTCAGTTCGTCGGCAAGAATGGTTAAGCTGACGTCGGGATTGCGCTGCAGTTCCCGGGCAACATGAAATGCATATTCGTTCAACTGCCGTCCGCTTGGCGGAAACGCTCCAACTAGGCAAATTTTCATCAATACTTACCTCAAAAGATTGTGATGCTCACATATGGCAGGAATTGTTGATTCTGCCCAGATGTGAAGTTGAAAAAAGACTCCTGCCCGAACCCCGCCGAAAACTGAAGCGGATATTGCGCATCGACTTCTCCCGTTCCATCATGGATCTTGTGGCGGAGCGCTTTTGTATAGGAGATGGAAATGCCGTTCTGGGTTGCGTCGTAGGCGTGGAAGCTCCTGGTATTTTCGTAAGCAAGCGATGCTTGCAGGTCCCAGGAAGGCGTCGGGTAGAAGTCGATGGTTCCGGCCAGGCGTAGAGCTTGCGCAATTCCTGAGTATGGGCTTACTACTCGCCATGCCCGCAGGTCCTCCACGACAGCTTCCGCGTTAAATCGGTCCGAGAACCGGCGCGAGAAGCCAATGTAGGAAGACGTGTAGTAATCCTCGATTCCAACGGGGGTGAATTGCTGGTCGTTCGCACCCCATCCAGTCAATAAAGCGTTCCGTCCCCATGGTCTACCCACGCGCAAGTCCACTGCCCCGGATAGCGCTCTGGAATGGATATTGCTCTCTGTAAAAGGACCAACTTCGTAAATCGCGTAGCCGCTAGCGGACACTGCATTGAAAAATGCAGTTGTGGATGCGTATGTATACGCTCGGAACAGATTCTGATTCATTTGCACCGGAGACAGGGAATCGCGGCGTATGGTTCCCTGAATCCCGCTATTCAAGGTCACGACATTGCGGCCCAGACGAATCGAAGGATTCGCTCCATAACTCAGGATGTAATCGGTCGTATTGCGGTTGACGATCGAACTGGTCGCGGGTACGGATATCTGGCCGCGCGCGTTTCTAATTTGGAAGAATCCGCTGGAGGGGATGAAGTTTCCAAAATGCAGATGGTATGCGCCGGTCCACTGGGTGACAAGGGAGTGGCGAAGCGGTGGAAGAAGAGATATATCATTCGGCGGCACCGGCACCGGCTGATCCAACTTGGAGTCCAGAACATATACGGTTGTATCTTCAAAAGTTGGTTGAACGACGAGATTGGACAGTAAGCTCAACGTGGAATTTACTCTGTATCCCTCGTTCGCTCCGGCTTGCAGAAGATCCTGCTCCGCGGTTTGATCTTCGCCCGCGGCGCTTGCCGCTTGCGCGAATGCGGTAAGTGCCTGCGCGCCCTGATGTTGCTGCTCATAGACAGCGGCCTGCGCCAGCAGATACTGGTAATTCGCTCCGCTGTCCTCGGCATCGACAGCCGAAAGCTCAGCAGCGGCCATCCTTGTCTCTCCCAGCGCGAGGTAGGTGTCGGCAAGTCCGATTCGCACCGAGATATCGGGCGCACCAGCCGCCTCGGCGCGTCCAAGGTACGTTACGGACAGTCGGTATTCATGCAGTTGTCGGAATATGTCGGCCGTCTCAATGAATTCGTTGCCGGTAGGCGGCGCAGTTTCTCCTGCCTCCGCCTCCATCATGGCCAGCGCGACCTGTCGCTCCGCGTCGTCTGCTTGGTCCTGCTGTGCCATGAGATTGGCAATGGCGAGACGCGTGCCGACGCGATCGCTATGGGGGAATGTCAGTGCTATCCGAAAGCGCGCCATTGCGGCTTTCTGGTCGCCGAGCGTGCTGAAGGCCTGTCCCGTCGCAACGAATATCTCGCTTTGCTCGGATTGCGAACTGGCCGCGACGGCCGGGATTTGCTGGGCATGCTGCTCTGCCAACTGAACGTATCGCAGCGTTTGCTCTCGGTCCTGCAGGTGTGCATAAGAGCGTGCGAGTAATGCGTACACGCTTGCATTGTCGGGAGCGAGTTTTTTCGCGATCTGCAACTGCTCGACTGCCGCGTGATAGCGCCGCTCGGCAAACAGCGTGTCTCCCAGCCCAAGATACAGGGCTCCATCGTCGGGAGCGAACTTCAAGGCCGCATGATATTCGTCGGCGGCTTTCGTCAACATGCCTTCTCGCCCATACGCCGTCGCCCGAATCGCGTGGACCAACTGAGAGTCGCCCATGGTCTTTTCTGCCAGTTGCGATTCACGCACGGCAGCCTGAGCTTTACCCAGATCGAGGTCCGCATACGCCAGTCCCAGATGTGCCTGGCCGTCGCTTGGCTCCAGCTTGAGGGCCGATTCGAAATCTGCCGCTGCTGCCTCGGGTTTGTGAAGATCGTTGAGTACATAGCCGCGGTTCACGTATGCAGTGGCAACATCGGGATTGCGACGCAGCGCTTCGCTGAAGTCCACAAGTGCTCGATCAAGGTCTCCATTATGCTTGTCGACATAGCCGGCCAATAGTGGAATAGCAGCGTCTTGAGGGAATACTTTGTAGTATTGCGAGGTTAGCCTGGCCAGCTCGTTGTATTGACCGAGTTGAAGCAGATCGTAGCCAAGATAGACCACGACATCTCTGTCGTTCGGAAGAACCTTGATCGCTCGATGGCCAACGTCGGCAGATTCCCGATAATGGCCTTGCAGGCGCAGATATCTCTCCCTTTGTTTCAACACTTGGGGGTCTTGCCGCATCTCGCTTGAGGCGTGGCTGAACCACGTTTCGGCTAGCTCCAGTTTCTGCGCTTCAATAGCTGCATTCATCCCTCCAGCCACAACCAATGCATTGTGCGGAGCTAGCGCATAGGCCTTACGGTAGGACGCTTCCGCTCTCCTGAACTCGCGGTGAGCGGTGTACATGTCTCCTAATGCGAGATACGGCACGTACAAGGACGGGTAGGCTTTCGCCAGGCGCTCAAAATATTCTCTCGCTTCCGCGTCGCGGCCCACTGTTCGTGACGCATAACCGAGTGAAGTGAGCGCATATCGATTGCTCGGATCGATCGAAAGAATCTGTTTGTAGGCTGTGATCGCGTCGTCTGTGCGTCCGAGTTTCACGAGCAGATCTCCATCGAGCTGCAAATTATTGGGATCGTGCGGGCTAATCGCGAGCGCTTCCTTCATATCGTTCAGGGCACCGTCGAGGTTGCCGGCGCTCATCCCGATCAGAGCCCGCAGTCGTAGAAACTGGACTCTGTCGGATCCATGCTCGTTGAGCGCATCGATTTCGCTCTGAGCAATGTTGAGCTGCTGTTGGGCGCCAGTGGCATCGTTGGTGTTTCGATACTGTTCCATCAAATCGACGTGGAGTTGGATGCCATACAGTGGACCCTCAGCCGGACTTGCCGGTAGATGGGCCAGGGCGGTCTTGTATTCCTGTTCGGCGACGTTCGCCCGGTCCTGCAACTGCGCGATTTCTCCCCGAATTGCGTGCAGGCGGTAATAATCGGCATCGAGTCTTGCAGCACGCTGCAGAAAAGGGTCCGCATCGTGGATTGAACCTGCAGCGATCTCGGCCTGCGCCGCAGAAAGCTGCAAATCCATGTTTGTAGGCAATGCATTGGCGGCTTCGGTGTAGAGTTTGGCAGCGTCCTGTGGCTTGCCATCAAGCTGATAAGTGTATGCGAGCTCAGCCTTTACATCTGGTTGAGGGTTGCGGATCGACTGGAGCGCGGCGATCGCTTCGGGGTAATTTCCAACCTGTCGGTAATACCCCGCCAACGATCGTTGCACGTCGGGATTGTTCGGCGCGCGCCGCTTGGCTAGCTCGAGATAGTGGTTTGCCATATCCATTTGCTTCAGGTGTTCGTATGTAATCGCCAGCAGCAACTCGGAACGCGCGTCGGGTTGCATGCGTTCCGCTCTGATCAGCCAATCGAGTGCGGCAGTGTAATCCCCAGACTCCATGTAGAGGTTTCCCAGCAGCAGGGTATCGTCTCTGCGCTGTGGATTGGACGCGATCACCTGTTTCAGAAGATGCTCGGCCTCGTCGATTCTGCCCATGATGCTGTAGGTCTGGGCAAGTCCGGAAAGGCCTTCCAAGGATGATGGACTCAGACGAAGACCTCGAGTGTAGGCATCGGTCGATAGCTGAAAATTGCTATCGAGGCGGGCAGCGTAGCCCAGCAGGAACCACAATTGGGCATTGTCTGGCGCAGCCTGCGCAGCTCTCTTCGCGTAATCGACGGCGAGTGCGTGATTGCCCTGTCGGAGAGCCAACTCCGCGGCATTTGCTAGACGAGCGTTTTGAATGTTCGATCCCCAACCCAGCGGCTGACCGGAAGTCTGTGATTGACCGGTCTTTTTCTGAGGCTGCGCGGAAGGGGTCGACCCCACCGTGTAGGTCTGCGCATAGACGGAGCAGGCAAGCGCGATTACGAGCATCGGCACATAGGCAGTCTTCAAATTGCCAGGTGGAGCAATCAATGGGTCACCGAAATATCTTTCAGGTAATTCAAATGGGCTTAGATTCCGAAAGTGTTTCTAGCGTTGGCTGCGGCTGCGAAAGTGCGCGACCGCTCCGCGTCGGGCAACCACCCCGGGCGATGCTGAATCCAAGTGTTTTACGCGAGAATCCAGAGCCGATTGAAAGGGACAATGTGGAGAGAACGGAGTCAGTCGCAGCGTCATCACGGCCCATACCGCTGAGCTTCATCCTTATGGCGGCATTGGCGGTGCATCTGCCGCTGATGCTTATTCGATTGCCGCTGAACTCCTACGACGCGAACTTTCATATCTTTTTCGCATCGCACTACGTTCACCATTGGTTCAATCCGTGGAACACCAAATGGTATGCGGGGTTTTCCCAGACTACCTATCCCCCGTTGCCGCAGCAGTGGATAGCGCTGATATCTCACATCGCCGGTTTGGACATGGCATATATGGCGGTGCAATTAGCCGCGATATTGCTTCTCGTGGTGGGGATTTATCGATTTTCTCTGCTATGGGTGAGTCCGCGCGCTGCATCGTTGGCGGCGCTTGCGAGTGTATTTCTCGGTTCGGAAAGCTTCCTTGTCTATTCCGCCGGACAGTTGGCCACCACATCTGCTGCGCCAATTTATTTGAACGCTCTGCCCTACATGTTTGAATGGGTCCGGCATGGCAAGTGGCGATCCTTCCTTAAAGCCAGCGTGCTTTTCACCGCGGCGGCCGCCGCCCACCATGCCACCCTGCTGTTCGGCTCGTTTTTCTTTGCAGTGCCTATCCTCGCGCTGGTGATGCTGGATCGCCAGGATGGAGAGCGCACGCCAGTGCCGGCTTTCCTGCTTCGCACTGTGGCTATTGCGGTGGTGGTGGGCGTGGCGATCGCAGTTGTGCTCCTCCCGTTCTGGATTGCATTGATTCATTATCCGGTCACGCAGGCTCCGATTCCGCATCCAAGCCGGGCAAATTACATTTTGAGTCCCGCGTGGGGCTTAAATTATTTCGTCGTTCCTTACGGGGCGTTGATATTGGCTCTGCCATTCATCGTGCTTCGTGGGTCGACGGTCGTTCGACTGCGCCCGCTGCTCCTGGGTTTCTGGGTGGCATTTCTGATAGGACTCGGCGGGACGACTCCCGTGGGGCATCTGCTGCTGGGCCGTGCCTTTGAAGTGCTGACCATGGAGCGCTTCAGCTATTGGGCCACGTTGCTGGCGCTGCCCATTGTGGGCCTTCTCGCCGCGGAACTCATCGAGCGATTCCGGATGCGGGCAATCATCGGCCTAACTCTGGCGGCGGCTTTTACGTGCGCATTCGCAGTGGCCTGGGTAACGATTCGACCGGCGGGTGGCGAAGATGTCAAAGTGGCCTCGGTTGCCGCGTGGCTCAATCGCGACGGCCATGATAACTATCGCTATGTCACGTTGGGATTTGGCAACAAGATATCCCGGCTGGCAGTTCTGACAGACGCTGGCAGCGTCGACGGCGAATGGAATTCCGGACGCAGGCTGCCGGAACTGACTCGCAACGGCGCGGGTTCACTCACCAGTTCAAAATACTTTGGACAGGCAGGATTGGATGCGTTGCGCTCTATTCTGCGGCACGCAGACGGGTACGGATTGAAATGGGTATTCGTTCGGGATCCATACTACGATCCGCTGCTGCAATTTGCTGGATGGCGTCAGGTGGATGAACTTGAAAACCAGACCATTACCGTGTGGGGTAAAGACGGGGTACCGCCGGCGATGCCGGTGAACGCGCCACAAATACCTCCTCACTGGCAAGGCATCCTGTGGGGCACACTCCCGTTCGGGAGCAGTATTCTGGCCATCCTGGTCGTCTTGATCCCAGCGAAGCGGCGACGCGGAGATGAAGGGGAATCTTCTTCCGATAGGCAGGAAAATCTCGTACGGGGGGAACTCGTCTCGTGAACAGGGGACATCTACTCGCTGCCTTCATCGGTGTCTCGACTGCGGCTTTCATCGCGATAGGAACTCTCCGGCCAGGACCATCTGCAGCTGAGTACTCTGGCGGAAAGAGCTTGCTTCGTCCGTCCTCCACGCCGCAAGCGGCAGTTGAGAACCTGGGCGACAAAATCCGCCTGCAAGCCTGGGGAAATGCTTATGCCAGCTTGGACAACAAGGCTCAATTCACCGAATCGGACTTTGAGCACGATCTAACCGGCTATCACCTGAGCCTTCGGACCTATGCCACACTGGAGAGCTTCGAGGTGCGGCCGTTGCATGCCTCCAACAACGAAGCAGAAGTCCAGTTGCGGATACATTGGTCTTCAGTGGTTGGTCCTTTCACTGACACGCGGAACCTGCGAGTGGTGAGAAACGGAGATCGCTGGAACGTGGATTGGCCTCTAGTGAAGAGGTCAGTCGTGCCGCCGCAGGTCATTGCAGTGAACTACCTTCGCTGGGATGTGATCTACCGCGGCTCAGGAGACGACTGGGGAGTACAGGACGTGGAAGCGCCTCACGTGCGCATTGTGGACATGCACCCAGTGCAGCGCGCCGAAGGGGTGGTCGTACTGGGGGAACTTCTAAATGAAGACGTTGTGCCCGCTTATGTTTCGGTCAGGGCGACCCTGCAGTCAAAGAATGGATCGCCGATCGCCAGTGAAGGCAGCTTCGACAGAATCTCTCACATTTTGTTGCCAAAACAAGTGACGCCATTCCTCATTAATTTTCCAGATGCAAATTTGTCCGATGTCGGCAGCATTCGGATGGAGCCTATGTCGAGCTTGGTGTCGGCCTCCGCAGACCCAGTAATCGAAATTGAGAATCAGCAATTGAATCCGGCGCCAGGAGCGTCGGTGACCGGGCAACTCGTGAATCAAAGCGGCCAGGTAGTGAATATCGCGCATGTTCTTGAAACCCTCTACGACAAAACCGGCCAGGTAGTCTGGGTGGCGGACCAATATACTGATCGCGCCCTCCTGCCCCAGACCCCAGTTCCGTTCGACATCCATATTCCTGAGGATCTCGCAAGGAAAGTCAGCAGTGAGCGCACGATTGCCTCGACCTATAGCGTCGGAGGTTTCCAGTGAGGAGGAGATTCGCATTTCTGATCTTCTGCATAGCTTTCGCCACGATGCAGCGGGCCCGTGCCGAAGGCGGGAGCATGAGTTTGAGCCCGCCCGGAACCGTGAAAGCCGGCAATGCGTTCGCGATTCAGACCACGGGTAGCGGGCAAGCGGTTCTATATATCGTTGGGCTAGGGCAGGTAATTGGGCGCGATGTGCAATTGGGAGAGACGACGTTTTTTCCTGCTGGAGTCCTCTATAATGCGGGTCATTACGTTGCGATCCTGGTGGCGGGATCCAATACGGACAACACCGCGTTCGACGTGGTGCCTGCAAGTCGACCGGCAAGCCTGAGTTTTCTTGCAAGGCCTTCTCGCCTATCAGTCGGCCTGCATGATGGCATCAGCGGTTGCGTGTATATCTTCGATGCCTATCACAATTTAATCACTGCGCCCACATCGGTTTCCTTTAAACTATCGAACCCATCGGGAGCTGCACAGGAGCGCGCAGTGGTCGCGCATGATGGCGTCGCCTGGACAGAAGTGGACTCCACCGCCAAGGAAGGCATTGATAAATTTAAGGCTCAGGTAGACGAAGTTTCCAGCACGCGCGTCGTGGAACAAGTTCCGGGCGATCCGTGCGGGTTGAAAATGAGTGCGACACAGTCAGGGAAAGATATTGAGTTGGCAACGACTCCGGTGCGCGACTGTAGCGGCAATGCGGTCCCAGACGGAACGATTGTGACTTTCACAGAGACCTACGGCGGCGGCCAATCGACGGTAGACGTACCTCTCAAACGAGGAATTGCGCAGGTGGAAATGCCCGCCCACGACGGAGCAACGATTTCCGTGGCGAGTGGAGTTGTGATGGGAAATGAGATTCACTGGCGATGATGACGAGCATCGGAAGCATGCTGGTCATTTTCTCGGTCTTGGCTGTTCCGGTCGCCGGGTGGGCCGAACAGGCGGCGGTGCGGGTGGAACCCTCGAACTTGCATGGGCCCCGGACGCTTCAGCAGGAGACCGCGACGGCGGTGATTCGCGATTATCTGCAATCCTGGCAAAGCTTGAGTAGCGCGCTTGAGCAGAACCGCGCAGAACTGCTCGATCAAGATTTTGTGGGAACCGCTAAAGACAAATTGACGGGTACGATGCACGAGCAGGCCGCTCTCGGAATTCATACCCGCTATCGGGATCGGGCGCACGATCTCCAAATCGTCTTTTACTCACCGGACGGGCTCTCCATTCAACTGATCGACAATGTCGAATATGATGAACAGATCTTCGAGCATGACAAGGCGCTGACCATGCAGCGGGTGCATGCACGCTACGTCGTGGTCTTGACCCCAACAGAAACGCGATGGAGAGTGCGAATCTTTCAGGCCGAGATCGAATGATAGGCAGGTTTCTAAAAATCGGATTCCTTCCTCCCCAAATCCCAATCCGGAACAAACGTGCGGCACGGGCCAATCTAAAGCATGTTGCAGAAAACGAATCGACCAGTGTAGGCATCCTACTGGTTGCTGTATGAATGTCAGATGAGTTCCAGAAGTAACTCGACCTCTTCAAAATCCGGCCGGCACCATTGACGTTGCAAACAGTCGGGTAGCGAATAGGGTATTTCCGATTTGAAATGATAATCCGGGGGCAAAATGATCTCTGTAGTCGTGCCTATCTACAATGAAGAGGAATTAATTTTTCAATTCCATGAAGCTGTTGCAGACGCATTGAGCACTGTGGACGAAGATTGGGAGGTAGTGTATGTGAACGATGGTTCCAAAGACTCGTCTTTGGAACTGCTCAGGGAGCTGCAGATCTCCGACTCCCACATAGTGGTGGTCGATCTGTCGCGCAACTGGGGACACATGGGCGCCATTTCGGCCGGCTTGCAAACCGCGCGCGGCGAGGGAGTCATTCTGATGGATGGAGATTTCCAGGACCCACCAGAAGTCTTGCCACAACTGATCGATGCCTGGCGCGGCGGCGCTCAGGTGGTGATCGGCGTGAGACGGAGCCGCAAGGAACGGCGCAAGATTCTGGCGAAGCTATTCCCTCTTTTCTATCGTGTTCTTGCCTCTCTCTCCGACTACCCCATCCCCTTAAATGCCGGCATATTCAGCCTGATGGATCGTCAAGTCGTTGACTCAATCAATGGCCTGCGAGAAGGGAACCGGTACCTGCCCGGTTTGCGCGCCTGGGTAGGTTATAAAAATGCCGTCGTTTTCTATGATCGCCAGGATCGGCTGGCTGGCGATGGCAAACTCTCATTCATCAGCCGGATCAAGTACGCGATAGAAAAGAGGGAA
>JAJZDO010000425.1 GCA_021805955.1 Acidobacteriota bacterium | reverse complement strand
TACTGCTTCCCTTCGGCATCATTGGAGAAATAGAGACCATATGTTGGCGTGGCAACTTCTCCTGCCTGCTGATAAAACCCACGAATTTATGATTCTCACGAGTTCATCCTTTTACATCGCCGAGAGCTAAATTCGGCGGCAAGAAAAACTGCTATCAGCTTTCCGGCCCAAGAGTGCGTTCCGGGTGTACGGTCATCCAGCAGGCAGCGCTGAACAGCGCCAGCGCGGCAGCAATCGCAAAGGAGGTCGTCCAACCGTAACGTTGGGCAATCCAGGGTGTCAGCGAGGCCGTGACCGCCCCTCCGATCTGTCCGCCCATGTTGATAATGCTGGAAAAGATACCGGAACTGTCGCCGGCAATGTCCACGGAGGCCGACCAAAACGAGCTCTGCGAAATATACAGCGCGCCCGCTCCTCCCGCCAGAATCAGTCCTGCCAATTGCGGGCTCCCCGCCTGCGAGCCGATCACCAGAAACAGCGCCGTCACCCCCAGCGAGACCGCTGCCAGTCCGCACCGCCCCACGCGCAATCCATATCGCCCCGTCAGCCTGTCGCTCAGCACGCCTCCCATCAGACAGCACACCGTCATCGACAGAAACGGCAGCATCGCATAATACGCGCTCGACCGAAGATTAAATCCTCGCACCTGCGCCATGTACAGAAAGAACCAACTGAAGTAGATCCATGCGATATAGCCGAAACTGAAATATGCCGCCATCAAGGCCAGCAGGTCGCGACGATGAAAAATCGCTCCCCAGGAGATCTTCGGCTTCCCACTCCCGCCCGCCGCGGCCTGGTAGTTCAGCCCTTCGCGAATCTCCTGCAACTCCGCCGCTTGCACCGCCGGATGTTCCTCCGGCGTGTCCCGCGCTATCACCCACCACACAATCCCTGCAATGAAGCCCACCACCGCGCTGAACCAGAACGCCGCCCGCCAGCCATGGTGGCGTATCAGCCAGCTCAGCACCGGCGGCGTCAGTCCGCTCCCCGCCCCCACCCCGGCAAAAATCAGCCCATTGATGACGCCCCGTTCCTTCTGTGGCACCCAGCGCGCCACAAACTGGTTGGCCGCCGGATAGATCACCGACTCCCCGGCCCCCAGTACAAATCGCACCCCGATCAACAGCAGCACCGCATGCTCGATCGCCGTCGGCAGCATGGCCGTCAGCGCCGTCGTCGCTCCCCATAACAGCAACCCCAGCGTCAACACTCGCCGCGGTCCAAAACGCGCCGACAACCAGCCCGCCGGCAACTGGAATACCGCATACCCTATCAAAAACGAACTGAAGATCCACCCCAGTCGCTGGTTCCCCAATCCGTATTCCCGACTGATTTCCAGTCCCGCTATCGAAATATTCGTCCGGTCTAAAAACGCTACGGCGCTCAATATAAATAGCCAGAATGCTAGGATGTACCGGAATCGTATGCCCTGCTCTTTCAACATCGATCTCCTTGCTCCCGCAATTCCATAGTCTCTAGCAATTCCATAGTTCTGTTGCAACAATGCAACTGAAAATACATATCAGCTATGAGTGAGGCCGATTTTAAAGTGCCGATGACATCTGCGGAAGTTTCATTGATCTTCTTGGGTTCTTGCTCGTCTGTCAAGTATTTCGCAGCGCGACTCAATAACGCACCTCCTCACATGTAAGTCCATGGCATCATTCGGTCCCGAGCAAGAAAATTATCGTGTATTGTGTTGTAATACCTAACGCAGAGGATGCCTTGTTCATCCAGACCGGGACTGCGGCTACGATGGCGGCCGAAGGATGGCCAAGGGTGAAGAATGTGCCCAGGATGAAGTTTCGAAACCGGAAAAATCTCATGGAGGAGTATTTTAAGGATGAAGCTAAAACAGATATCCATAATCGGGCGTTCTTTCTTTAGCGCGACACTACTGTTCGCCGTAGTCGTGCAGGCACAAACCTCTGGAAATCAGGCCACGAGGACTGCTCCTGCCGTTCCAGAAACGTCGGTTCCCGTCAGTGCCAACGCATTTCAGAATCCGGGGCAACCGGGACCGACCGGATGCCGTGGCTGCTTTCCGGTGACTCCCGCTGGACAAGGACCCAATCAAGAAGCTGGCCTGCCGCAGACGGTTCCGCAGCAGAGTGGATCTGCCAATCGCGGGAGAGTGCGCAGCGCGGCACCGGCTCCGGCTCTTTCCAACCCACTGCCGTACGACCTGCTGCTGCAGAACGGGCACGTAATCGACCCCAAAAACAATATTGACAAAGTGATGGATGTCGCCATCAAGAATGGCAAGATCGCAGCGGTCGGCGAGCGCTTGAATCCGAAAGATGCCGTCAAGACAATTGACGCTACCGGCTACTACGTGACCCCAGGGTTGATTGACATCCACACCCACGACTACGCCTCGACTGGAGAAGCCCACTCCTATGCTGGCGACTCTGGTATCTGGCCCGACGGCTTTACCTTCCGCAACGGAGTCACGACCGTGTGCGATGCTGGCAGTTCCGGATGGCGCAACTTTGAGGATTTTAAGGAACACATTATTGACCGCGAGCAGACCCGGGTGCTGGCATTTCTGAACATCGTCGGGGCTGGCATGCGCGGTCCCCGCTTCGAAGACAACATTGACGACATGCAAGTCGTGCCAACGGCCTGGATGGCGATGCGCTATCCAGACACAATCATTGGGATCAAAAGCGCACATTTCAGCGGCCCGGAGTGGACGCCTTACATCCGAGCGGTCGATGTGGGCAACATCGCCCACATTCCCGTGATGATCGACTATGGTGCCAATCGGAGCGAGCGCCCGCTCTACGATCTGCTGACCAAGTATCTGCGCCCAGGAGACATCTATACCCACGTCTATTCTGGCCTGCGCGGCGAACAGGATCCGATGACCCTGGGTCCGCAGAAGGGATTGATCCTTGGCCGCGCGCGCGGCATCTACTTCGACGCCGGCACCGGCGGCGGCAGTTTCCTCTTCCGCGTCGCTATACCGCTAATCAAAGCTGGATTCCTGCCTGATTCGCTCTCGACCGACCTGCACGCCGACAGCATGAACTCCAGCACCAAGGACATGCTGAACGTGATGAGTAAGTTCATGGCCATGGGGCTCACGTTGCAACAGGTAGTTGCAGACACCACGTCGCATCCGGCAAAAGAGATCCAGCGGCCGCAACTTGGCAATCTTTCGCCTGGAGCGCCTGCGGACGTTGCGGTGCTAAGCGAGGAACACGGGAAGTTCGGCTTTCTGGACATGGACAACACGAAGCTGATGGGCAACACGCGCCTCATCTGCCAACTGACAATTCGGGCCGGAAAAGTGGTGTATGACTTAAACGGCATCTCCATGGATATGTGGAACCAGGTGCATCCCTCAAGCAACCCGCAAATGGCCAGCCATTGGACAGAATTCCGGCCGCGGCCACCGCTGCCGCAGCAGTTGACACCTCAGCAGCCAATGTCCCACTAGCCTGCATATCTCACACGCCGACTGTTGCGGGGGAGAGTGCGAGGGCAAAAATATAGCTGGAAAGGCCGTCATTTCTGTGGCATAACTACGTTGTCGAGACGTAGTTTTGGCC
>JAJZDO010000918.1 GCA_021805955.1 Acidobacteriota bacterium | reverse complement strand
CCCCTAAAGGATCTGGACTATGACACCGGGAAGCCAACTCGGCAGGGAGAGTACCCACTGGCGGATAAGAGTTATGCGAAACTACTGGACACGGTCACCCACGACAAGGATGCCCAGGTTTCAAGCGGCCTGCGCGCCAGTCTGCTCGCTTATTACGATGGTTTTCATCTGCGACACAGAAGCCGGTTTTATCCGGCGATTTTTACAAGCCGGAAACAGCGGAAATTGGAACGCGATCTATCGCTGCTGCGTCATGAGGCGGTATCGGCGCCGGCCAGTGCGCACAGTTTATCGGAGCCATCGACGCGCGAAACGGTCCTTCCGCGATAGGATTCTTTACTCGCCACCAACGGTTCTTCACTCGCAATGCGGTAAACTGTTAAGTAGATCAGGATGATCCCCGCAGTCTCCGGCTTTCTAGTCGGACTTGCTCAGTTGGCTCAATACTGGCGTCGTCATCGCCCAGCCTATCTAAAAACCAAGAACAGGAAACTGAATCTATCGTGTCGTCCGTTATCCGTAATATCGCTATCATCGCCCACGTCGATCACGGCAAGACCACTCTTGTCGATGCCATGCTGCGTCAAAGCGGGACTTTCCGCTCCAATGAAGCCGTCGCGGAACGCGTGATGGACTCCAACGATCTGGAGCGTGAGCGCGGAATCACCATTCTGGCGAAGAACACGGCCATCGTCTTCCACGACGCGAAGATCAATATTGTGGACACCCCCGGTCACGCCGACTTTGGCGGTGAAGTGGAACGCGCGCTGAAGATGGTTGACGGCGTGATGCTGCTGGTGGATGCCAGCGAAGGCCCGCTGCCGCAGACGCGGTATGTACTTTCCAAGGCGCTGGAAGCGAAGCTGCCGCCGATCCTGGTCATCAATAAAATCGATCGTCCTGACGCGCGTCCACAAGAGGTGTTGAACGAGGTGTATGACTTGTTCATCGATCTGGATGCAGGCGAAGATCAGTTGGATTTTCCAGTGCTTTACACGAATGCGAAGCTTGGCACCGCGTCAACCGACGCTAAGACTCCGGGCACCGATTTGCAGCCGTTGTTTGAGGCGATCGTTTCGACCATTCCACCTGCCACCGGCGATCCTGACGGCCCGCTGCAGATCCTGGTGACGAACCTCGACTATTCAGACTACCTGGGACGGTTGGCGATTGCGCGCGTCTTTAACGGCACGCTGCATACCGGCGATGAGGTCGCAATCTCCAAGCGCGACGGATCGCTGGAGAAAACGAAGATCACCAAGCTGTTCAGCTTCAGCGGGCTAAAACGCACCGACATTGAGGAAACGACGCTTGGGGACATAGTTGCGGTCGCGGGCATCAGCGGAATTACCATTGGTGAAACCATCACGAGCCTGGAAAATCCAGCGCCGTTGCCGACAATTTCAATCGATGAGCCGACAATTGCGATGCAGTTCTTCGTGAACAATTCTCCATTTGCCGGTCGCGAAGGGCAATATGTCACCTCCCGCAATTTGCGTGAGCGGCTGGAAAAAGAATTGCTGACGAATGTTTCCATTCGCGTGGAAGACGCGGGCAACGCCGACAACTTTAAAGTGCTGGGCAGGGGAGAATTGCAGCTCGCTATTTTGATCGAAATGATGCGTCGCGAAGGGTATGAACTGATGGTCGGACGGCCTGAAATCGTGACCCGAGTTGTCGACGGAAAATTGATGGAGCCGGTCGAACTGCTGACGATCGATATTCCGGAGAACTTTGTCGGAGTTGTGATGGAGCGACTGGGACCGCGCAAGGCTGAAATGGTGAAGATGCATAACCACGGCTACGGACGTGTTCGCCTGGAGTTTCGCATTCCGAGCCGGGGCTTGATTGGGTTGCGCAATGAAATGTTGACGGAAACCCGGGGTACCATCGTCATGAACTCCTTGTTTGACGGCTATATGCCGCACCAGGGAGACATTCCGCAGCGCAGCACGGGCGCTTTGATTGCCGATCGTGCCGGCACAACGACAACTTATGCCCTGGATGGATTGCAGGAACGCGGGGTTTTATTTCTCGGGCCGGGCAATGAAGTGTACGAAGGCATCATTGTTGGCGAACATTCGCGGGACAACGATCTGGACGTGAATGCGGTCCGCGAAAAGAAGCTGACCAACATGCGCGCCTCTTCCGCCGACGATGCAATCCGGCTGGTGCCATTCAAGCCGCAAAACCTGGAGCAGGCGATTGAGTTTATCAATGAGGACGAATTGGTGGAGGTGACGCCAAAGAGTCTGCGCTTGCGCAAGAAAATATTACAGGCCAATCGCCGACCCAAGCGGAACGCGGTGCCCGCCTCAGTCTAGACAGTTCCATGGCAGGTATATCCAGTTGCGGTGAACTTTGCGCGGCTTTTCCATTAGGAAAAGCTGCACAAAGTGATTGATAGCCGGGCCCAGCACGAGGGAACTGCTCTAAAATCGAGGAACGCGCTATGGTGCCCTGGCTAGAGGATGAGCCTCGGTATCGAGGACTCCACAGCTGGGTCAGAGGAAAATGTTGCAACAGGACTTGTTCTCACCGGAAAGCTTGAAACCCGAGGCATCTGCTTTGCCGAAGACGGAAACTTGGTCGGATGCCCCCGCTCCACTGTGGTTGCAACGAGTCTCCCTCGTAATTCTGGTCGTATTTTGCTTCTATGTAGGGTTGCTGGTCTTCCTGCTGCCATGGACGAGATATTGGAATGAGAACCACTATCTGCTGACGTTTTCTCCGATTGGCCGGCTGATGAGTTCCGGCATCACGCGCGGCGTCATTTCCGGGCTGGGCTTGCTGGATGTGTGGATCGGCATATCGGAAATCATCCATTATTATGAGCATCGAGCATGAGTGCGCTAGCCAATGCTTCGCGTATCTTTTGCGCTTTTCCGTATATATTTATCGTTCTACAGGTTCCACACCTTCAGCGCGAGGCGGTAGATGAACAATAGCAAATCCGCACTGCTTTCCTATGAAGATCCGGCATTCATCAACAGTCCAGACGGCCGCATCTTGCGGATCATCGCGGAATACATTAAGCCGTTAGCGCATTTTCGCCGGGAGAGGATTCAGGACACCGTCGTTTTCTTTGGTTCCGCGCGCTTCAACGCGCTGGATGACGCCTCTCGCAGTCTGGAATTGCTGGACGTTTCCGGCTCTGCCAAGACCGCTGGTGTTCAGGAGCAGCCGGCGTCGTTAGAACATGTGGCCAGCGGAGGCGAAAATCAGGGGAGTCGCGCCCACGCGGAAGCTGCGGTGGAGATGGCCCGCTACTATGAGGATGCGCGCAGGCTTGCCTATTTGCTGACGGAATGGTCCATGACGCTCGAATACAAACGGCATCGCTTCGTGGTCACCTCCGGAGGTGGCCCCGGCATCATGGAGGCAGCCAATCGAGGGGCCAGCGAAGCCGGCGGCAAAACCATCGGACTGAACATTCGGCTGCCGTTTGAGCAGGCGCCCAATCCCTATATCACGCCGTCGCTCAGCCTCGATTTTCATTATTTCTTTATGCGCAAGTTCTGGTTTGCATATCTTGCGAAAGCGCTGGTCGTATTCCCAGGAGGCTTCGGCACGCTGGATGAAATGTTCGAATTGCTGACCCTGGCCCAAACCCACAAGCTAGCGAAGGAGATGACAATTGTGCTCTATGGACCGCAATATTGGAACGAGGTCATCAACCTGGACACCTTGGTAAGAAAGGGAACGATTGGTCCTGACGATTTGAAACTGCTCCATTTTGCGGACACTCCGGAAGAAGCTTTTACGATTTTGAAAGATTCACTGACGCGCAATCACCTGGCGGGGAAGAAACCGGAAGCGGACGTGCCACAAACACCGCTCGACGAGGAGTCGGAAATGTCTTTGCGTCCGGAAATTACCAAAACGCGGCTGTAATCGCGCTTCGAATCGCCTGGCAACAAAAACCGCCCTGGCAAACAAAGAATTTTTCGCGCGCTATGCTCAACGATCGCGGAAACTGTCGCAGAGGAGAAAACCATGGAAATACGAGAGATGTTTCTACCGGAGTTCGACCAGGAAATGAAGAAGACGCGGGCGATTCTGGAACGAGTTCCGGAAGGAAAGCCGGACTTTAAACCTCACGAAAAATCGATGGCTCTGGGCAAGCTTGCCGCACATACGGCGCAGTTGCCGGAGTTTGCAGTACGGATCGTGGAGCTTCCGGAACTAGACTTTTCAAAATCCGACATGAAGCCGCTGGTGATGGATTCCCGGCAACAACTGCTGACTGCCTTCGACGCTCTTGTTGAAAAGGCGCGAGCTGCGATTGCAAAATCTTCCGACGAGGAATGGCAGACGAAATGGAAGCTCAGCTTCCAGGGGCACACCATCATCGACGAGCCACGTTTCCTGGTCTATCGTGGGATGTTCCTGAACCACATCATTCATCACCGCGCGCAGTTGGGAGTGTATTTGCGTCTGAACGATGTGCCGCTTCCAGGAACCTACGGGCCTTCAGCAGACGACACGATGGGATTCTAGCGCGGGTACCGGATCAGGCATTGAGTTCCGCAGGGATGGCATCTTCGCATTTCACGAAATGCGCGACGAATTTCAAAGATCCAAATTACAAAACGTTGCGAACTTCTCGGGCTTTCGGCACCAGTTCCTGCCCGGGAAGGACAATTTTTGCCTGTACCTTTCGAAAGCCGAAGATGACCGCGACTTGCGGCGCAACATAGCGCGTCACCCACATCACGATAAGGATCTCCGGAATGTAGTGGCCCCAAATCTGGGGATGGACGGGCAACAGCATGCCTGGGGCGACGAAGGCGGCGTATGCAACCAGAACCAATCCCCAGGGGCTTTCCCGCGCATCACCGAATACGCCGTTCAAGATGATGAAAGTAAAGAAATACATGATCGGCATCGCGACTACGACGCCGGACCAGCCGAACTCGCGATAGGCGTCGCCGACGGGTGCAAAGGCCACCGCAGTCGTATAGTCTTCGTCGCCGGTTTCATTCGTTTCCCGCCCGTAAATGTTCCCCAGGGATAGGTTGACACGACCAGGCCAAAGAAAATGGGGAATCACCATCTCGAATCCTTCGATGAGATATTCAGCTCCGGTAGGGCCGGTGTGCTGCGTCAGGTCGATCAGACGATCATCCTGGCAAATCATGGATTCTCGGTCCATCAGTCCGTGCGGATGGTCATAGCACAGCGCGACCTGATTGACGTCCGCATTCGCCTTCAAGGAATCGGCGTACCACTGGTACATCGCGGGAAAGGTATCTGGATTTCGGAGAAGGCTGAGGGTCGCTTCGACAGTGCCAGTCAATGTCGATTGACGCGTCATTGATCGGGCATACTGCGCCCAGGGGAACATGAAGCCCACGGCGAATGCCAGCCAGCCAACCATTGCAATTACCTGCAGGGGCCGGAAGCGGTATTCCAGCGCGGCGCACACCAGAAAATAGGAAAAGAAGGGTGCATACATGCCCTGCTTGGAAGCGGCGATAAAACCGAATCCAGCCACATAGAAAATACTGACGAGAACGATCCAGTTCATGCTGCGGGTACCGCGGCTGATACAAATCTCGTAGTACGTGGCGAGGATCGTGGCCATGGGGATGAAGATATTCAGCTGGTTCAGGGCTGTCCAAATCGTCCCGGTACCGCCGGTGTTGTAGTTCGTCAACAGGATCTGGCTGAACAGGCCGATCACTAACAAGCCGGCTGAAGTGTTTTTCAGGTTTTCCAGGTCGCGCGCGGTGAAGTGGACAATATTGCGTCTGGTGGAAAATCTGCGGCTGAGCCCGGCGGCCACCAGAATGCCCATCCATCCCAGGGCGGTGGCCGCGATTGTGATCATCGGATGTTCAAAATGCTTGTCGGTGGGTTCCCACGTAAAGACCTTGATAAAAGTCAGAATGATAAACGTTGGAATCGCCATGAAAAACACAAAGGCTCCACTGGTCGTGGCTAGCCCATTCAGAGCGTTGAAGGTGAGAGCACTGAGAACGATGGACAGCGATGCCAAGAACGCAAAAACAGGATCTGTCCCATCCAGCAATTGCGCGAACAGCAGCAGCATGGCCACGATCAACACATGGTTGATATTGATTCGCGTTGGATAAGGTAAGCGCACTAATCAAATTTCAATGGCAAAATTCGGCGGATCGAGAGCTGTCCTCTAGTTCGGTTCCGGTAAAGACAGGGAGCCGGAATGGACTGCAGGCCCTGCTCGATGCTGTCCTATGTGTATGAATGTACGGTGGGTGGCCCAATGAATCAGTTTGCATCCGGAATAAGACCTCATCGAAAGCCAGTTCGGATCGGGCAGTCTCCGTGTAATGCCTTCTCCCTCAAAGCGCTGCGCCTAGCAGAGAGTATACCAACTCAGCGGATCATAACTCCGGCGCAGTGTGTCGGCGCAGCAGCCTTTACGCAGCAAATCCATCCGTCCGCGGGAAGATGATAAGCAGATTCAGATCGGTACCACTCCACGTGCTAACGTATTTCCATGATCCAGGAAGGAAAGGCTCGGTGAAGGTCATCCGCAGAACGCAATCCCAAAGATGAGAGCCCGATACAAAGAGCTGGTTTTTCTGTGCATTGTGATTGGCGCCATCAGCCTTTCCTACGGATTCATGGATTGGGTTTTCTACTGGCAGTCATTCCATAGCCAGCCGGAGGCCTGGTACTTATATTTGCATGGCGGCATTGACGCTCCGCTGCAATACAGGATCGGTACCTGGCTGGTTGTGGCTTGGGCGCATGCCTGGTTGCACCTGTCGATCTGGTTGACCTTAACTTTGATCGACGTGGTTTCGATTGGGCTCGCGTTGTGGTGCCTGGTCTATGTGTTGCGCACCAACGTTACATATCTGGCATTCTCCGCACCTCTACGGATGTTGAGCTTGGCAGGGCTCTTTTTCGGGGCCGAGTATTACCTGGCCTGGGGACATTGGTTTCAATACCCTGGTACGATGCCATCCTGTCTGTTTGTGTGTCTGAGTGTATTGCTGGTATCAGGAAAGGCGATTCAAAATCGATATTTGACCAGCCTATGTCTTGTAGGCGCCAGTTGCATACAAGGCTTGGTTCGTGCTGACATTGCCGTCGCGCTGCACGCTGGATTTTTCCTGGCTGCTTGCAGTCCTCTCACAGGAAATATCCCCTTTGGAAGAAAATGGCAGGCGATCACCAGCGCTCTGGCTGCGCTCAGCGCCGGGCTGGTGCAACTCTACCTAATGGAGGTTAGATTTCCAGGCGCTCGGTATGGTTCCGCAGGTGTTTTCCGGTTCACAACAAACTTTCTGCCGATGAACTGGATGACCGCAGGGCTTGCATTACTCCCATTTTGGGCGATTCTATACCTCATCGCCAAGAGGAAATATCGCCCCGATGGCGTAACTGCGATGTTTCTCTTATCGTCCTGCTTATATTTCGTCCTCTGGCTTATGGTAGGTAGGCTCCAAGAGGTACGTATTTTTCTTCCGTTTGGGATGGCATTGTTGCCATCGACCGGTCTTGCAATCAGTGGGATGCTACCCCCAGTCCTGCCAGGTGCGGCTGATCGCGATTGAAGTATGGCCGCGCGCTCGGTTTCTCGCTGATTGTCGATAGTCGCTGCAGCCGTAAAGAGGTCTTTTCGGCTGAATGAAATGGTCCTCGCGTTCGCAGGCGAAGCTTAGCCGGCGTCTTCGGATATGTCGGTCGCGCCAGAGCCATTCGGTTCTTCATTCACCCGAATTCGCAGTGAGCTCAAGAAATTCAGGTCCTGGGGGGTGAAGGGGCCAGATTCGGGCGTGTCTGTCGGCAGGGCCTCCGACGGCTCCTGCGTGGCCTCATTGATGCCGATGGTCGCTTCGAGTACGAGCATCACCTCAAAGCCTTCGGCACGGATGTTGCGTACGACTCCGGCGATTTGATCGGATTCAGCAACGGTCTCGTGGATGGCTTCGCCCAACTGCTCAATGAGATTGCGTATCTTGCGGTTCAAATTCAGCCTCCCCGCGCCGGAACGGTCGCGTTTTTCTTACCATACTTTGCTTTTGACAAGAGGGCAATGTCGTAGCGCACGGCTGCTACACTTTTTCTGTGTGGATAAGGTTCGTCTAGGTCGAAGGCTTGGGATCGGCACGCGTCTCGCAGCGAAGGTCCTGCGCGAGCAGGTGCATAACGTGGCCTCTACGCGCAATGCCCCATCTTCTGTCCCGCCGACAGAGATAAGGCCCGAGCCGGCGCGGCCTGTGGCGGCGAAGCCGCGAGGTGAGGTCAAACGCAGCGCGATTCCCAGCAGCAACATGATCCGGAACGCTGCGCGGGGTGGCCGCGGATTTGGCCGCGCATTCTGGAAGCCATTTTCCGCGGCTGGGCGTGCATTGTGGCATGAAGTGACAGGACTCTTCTTCGCTTTGTTTGCATTGTTTTTTGCTCAGGGTCTGTGGCGACTGCGTGACGCGTGGAGAATGGGAGCAGAACATCAACATTTCGAGATCGATCTGGCGATGACAGTATTGTTTCTCTATTTTTCTATCAGCGCGTTCGTCCGGTCACGTCGCACGCCGCATTAGGATTCTTTGACTGCTCCAATTCATGCAATCGCAAGGGGTTGTTGCGCCATGCCAAGCCGCTCCGCCATCAAAAATCCCATCAGCGGCCCTGCTGGTTCAGCCGCCTTCAGCTTCGCGATGGAAGCTGTGTATGGACCGCCGGGCGTGCCGGCGGAGGATACTGAACGAACCGAAGCCGCGAATTCGAACATCGGTTTTCCCGGTGAGTATCCCTATACCCGTGGCATTCAACCCACCATGTACCGCGGTCGCCTGTGGACCATGCGCCAGTATGCCGGCATGGGCGATGCGGAAGAAAGCAATCGCCGCTATAAATTTCTGTTGGACAGCGGAACCGCCGGACTGTCGGTTGCCTTTGATCTGCCGACGCAAATTGGCTATGACTCCGACGATCCCATGTCGCTGGGAGAAGTGGGGAAGGTCGGGGTTGCGATCGATTCTATTGAAGATATGGAGCGGTTGTTCGCGGACATTCCGCTGGACAAGATCTCCACCTCGATGACCATCAATTCGACGGCGAGCATTCTTCTCGCCTTGTATGTTGCGGTGGCGCGGCGCAATGGGCTCGATGTGAAGAAGCTTTCCGGCACGGTGCAGAACGACATTTTGAAGGAATATATTGCGCGCGGGACCTACATTTATCCCGTGACACACGCGATGCGCATCATTACCGACATGTTTGCCTGGGCCAACCAGCATGTGCCGGAATGGAACACGATTTCCATTTCTGGATATCACATGCGAGAGGCCGGCTCGACTGCGGTGCAGGAAGTTGCGTTCACCCTGGCCAACGGCAAGACATACGTGCAGGCTGCCATCGATGCCGGTCTCGACATCGACAAGTTCGCTCCTCGGCTCTCGTTTTTTTTCAATGCGCACAGCAATTTTCTGGAAGAAGTTGCGAAGTTTCGTGCCGTGCGACGCATGTGGGCGCGCATCATGCGAGAAGAATTCAGCGCAAAAAATCCGCGCTCCTGGATGCTGCGCTTTCACACCCAAACCGCGGGTTCCACGCTAACGGCGCAACAGCCGGAAAACAACATCGTTCGCACCGCGGTGGAAGCGCTGGCTGCCGTGCTGGGCGGGACGCAGTCGCTGCACACCAATGGCTACGATGAGGCGCTCGCATTGCCAACGGAGCAGGCCGCTCGCACGGCGCTGCGCACTCAGCAAATTCTGGCGTATGAATCCGGCGTCGCACAGACTGTTGATCCATTCGCGGGTTCCTATTGCATCGAAGCGCTGACCGATGAAATTGAGAATAGGGCCTCGGCATATCTGAAAAAAATTGCCGCTATGGGCGGTATGATTCCGGCTATCGAACGCGGATATGTGCAGCAGGAGATACAACATTCAGCCTACGAATTCCAGCGGGCCGTCGATAACGGATCTGCCGTCATCGTCGGAGTCAATCGCTTCAAACGGGAGGACGAGCCCGGGATTCCGCTGCAGCACATGGACGAATCTCTGGAGCGCAAGCAGGTGGAGCGACTGAGGGCCATGCGCGCTCGCCGCGAACCTGTTCGTTGGCAGACCGCACTTCAGGGAGTGGCGGATGCCGCGCGCAGCGGGGCAAATCTGATGCCTGCGATTCTGGAGGCCGTGGAAAGCTACGCGACGGTGGGCGAAATTGCCGGAACGCTGCGAAAAGTGTTCGGCGAATATCAGGAGACTGTTGTGATTTGAGCCTAGATGAAGATTCGGTTCGCGGCGCGAAGCACGAATGGGCATCCAACTGAGATCCCTATGAGAACGAACAGAAATTACGTTGTCGAGCCGGAGCAGAAAAGAAGCTGTTTCTCTGCGTTGTTGCTGCGACTTCTATTGGATATCGCCTGGATATCGCCGGTTTTGCAGTTTTGACCATGAAGCGAAGACGGGAATCTGGGGCCAGCAGGCCGCCGCGGTGGCAGGAGGAAGTTTTTTTCATCGATACGTCTCTTCCGACGGTCGTCAACAAAATTCAGCGCCTGCAGCGACTGGAAACGGTCAACTACTCGCAGGCGAGCGTCCCTTAGGGGTAGACAAATCAATATCTCGATCCCACAAGCGCCTGGTATTGTGTTCTTATAAACTCGTGAACAATCCTGAACAATACGAGTTTGAAATTGGCAACGTGCAGGTCGGGGCTGGTAAACTTTTCCTGATTGCCGGTCCGTGTGTCATCGAAAGTGAAACGCACGTCCGCACGATGGCGGACGCTATCCAGCGCATTACCGGCGATCTTGGAATTCCGTACATCTTCAAAGCCAGCTTCGACAAAGCGAATCGCACGTCAGTGAAAAGTTTTCGCGGACCGGGGTTGGAAGAGGGCTGCAGAATTCTGCGACGTCTGGCGCAAGCCACTGGCCTGCCAGTGCTGACCGATGTGCATGACGCGCATGATTGCGAACGTGTCGCGGAAGATGTCGACGTGCTGCAGGTTCCTGCGTTCCTGTGTCGCCAGACGGATCTGTTGGTGGCCGCCGCGCAGACCGGCCGAGCCGTGAACGTGAAGAAAGGTCAGTTCGTTGCGCCCTGGGACATGCGCTATGCGGTCGAGAAGATTCAAACGACCAGCAACAATGCGCGGTTTTTTTTGACCGAACGCGGGGCCAGCTTTGGCTACAACAACCTGGTGGTCGATATGCGCTCGCTGGCCGTGATGAGGAAATTCGCTCCGGTTGTCTTTGACGGTACGCATTCCGTGCAAATGCCTTCCGCACAAGATGGCGTCAGCGGCGGTCAGCCGGAATTTATCCCCGTGCTAACGCGAGCCGCCGTTGCCGCGGGCGTCGATGGAATTTTCTTAGAAGTTCACGACGACCCGGCCCAGGCAAAGTCGGACGGCGCCAACGCGCTGGACTTGAAACATCTGAAGCCGCTGCTGGAGACACTTCTGGCAATCCACAAAGCGGCTGGCGCATAGCGACACGGCAAGATCGTCGTCGCCAAAGCAAACGTCGGGCAGTCCTTCGTTTTACCCTAAAAACGGCAGTCGAAATGCGTCGGAATGGCCAACTGGTTTAAAGCAAAAACGGTTGCAAACATTGAGGATTTCACCGTTTTGGCCAGATGCGGAGCAGTGCAAAGTGCCACTGCAACAACCCCTTGCCGCTCCCCCTACACTTGTAACTGCCGTTGTTAGGTTTATTTTGTCTGCAGTGGCGGCGGTTGTATCTCAGCGAATCCTGCCGGTACGGCAAACTTAGCCGATGCCGACTTTATAGCGAGGC
>JAJZDO010000622.1 GCA_021805955.1 Acidobacteriota bacterium | reverse complement strand
TTTCGAAACGGTGGGTCGCCGTCTCGGCTTCGATCGCGTCAAGTATTACGCCAACATGTTCGGCCTGGGAGAACTCGCGGGCTACAACATTCCCGGCGAGCAGTTGGGAGTCTATCCCACCCATGTCCTTCCAGAAAGTATGGGTGGTGTGGGGCGAATGTGTTCTTTTGGAGAAAGCGTCTCGGTCACTCCTTTACAACTGGGCGCTCTGATTTCTGCCATTGCCAACGGCGGCACGCTGTATTACCTGCAGCATCCGGAGACCGCGGCAGAAGTGGCCAATTTTCATCCGCTCGTGAAGCGCGACCTCAACATCGGCCCGCTGCTTCCGTCGATGAGCGTTGGCATGAGCGACGTCGTCAGGTTTGGCACCGGCCGCACCGTGCGGGCCAACTTCAAGGATTTTCCGGTCCTGGGAAAGACCGGTACGTGCTCCAACAATGGCACGCGGTTTGGCTGGTTCGGTTCCTACGCCGACACGCCCTACGGACGGCTGGTGGCTGTGTTTTTTCTTGAGGGCGGACGGCCTACCTATGGTCCCAAGGCCGCGGAACTGGCAGGCATCTTTTATCGCAATCTGGAAGAGCAGAATTACTACGCCACCATGGCGCCGGCGCAGCCAAAGAGCGAAGTGTCGGCTTTGACGGGACGTTGAAGGGAAAACAGCATTCTGGCTGCTGCTGTCTTCACGGCAACAGTTCCCAATTCGCTCCCAACTGCATCTGGCAGGCGCGTCGGGCCAGTTCGGTTGGTACGATCGGATCAAATCCACTGAAAGGATGGGAACCTACCGTTGTCGCCCTATGACAAGATACTTCTAAAGCTCGCCGCACTGCTGCATCTCAGCCCTTCTTTTCTGCGCCGATCCAATCTAGGCTTGCTCATTCTGGCGGCGCTTATTCTCGGGGTCGTGCTTACCCGCTTTCTCAACCGTCAGGTAGCCAAACACCAGGGTCGGTGGAGCGAATTCCTGTTTTCCATTCTGGCAGTGCTGCCGGTTCCTTTGTTCGTGATTGCCGCAGTCCACTTCGATCTGAACGTGCTTGGGCTTACCTTTCACAGCGCCCATGTCGAGCTTCTCCAGCGGGTCAGCCTCGCGCTCACTGTAGGTGTTGCGTATTATCTCCCCACCCGCATCGCGTTGCTGTTCTTGCGCAGATGGGGACAGAAACTTCCCGGCCAGGAGAAGACCATCCGCCTCTTTGCATTCCTGATGGAAGCCGCGGTGATCCTGATTGCGGTCTACACCCTGCTGGAAGCGCTGCAACTGGCCCCGAGGCACGAACATTTTGCTGGCCGGTTGTTGATGACGCTGGCAATTTTTCTGGGATGCTACGGAGCGGGGAAAATGGTGACGCTGTACCTGTCCCGAATCTCCCAGGAAGATCCGTCCTACGTCCGATTCACTGAGCCTGCCGTGTTTGTCGCGCGCGCCATATTCAGCCTGCTGGCTGTCATGATCGTGCTGGAAAACCTGGGGGTGCGGCTGACCGCTGTCTGGACCACCCTCGGGGTCGGCAGCGTGGCAGTGGCGATGGCGTTACAGGAAACGCTCAGCAATTTTTTCGCCGGTCTTTATCTGCTCGCCGACCGTCCCATCCGCGCTGGCGATTTCATTCAGTTCGACTCCGGCCAGCAGGGCTATATTCTGCGTGTCGGCTGGCGCTCTACTTCGATTCAGTCGTTGGCGAAGAACCTCGTGGTGGTTCCCAACTCCACGCTGGCCAAGGCCGTGGTCACGAACTTCTCCCATCCGGAACGGCAGATGCTGCTGCCGATCGAGGTAGGTGTGGCGTACGGCACGGACCCGCGCTGGGTAGGCCGGGTATTGAAAGAAGTGGCCGAACAGGCGGTTCGCGATCAGGTTGCGGGAATGACCCTCAACACGGATCCGCAGGTACGCTTCATGCCTGGATTTGGAGATTCGTCCTTGAATTTCACTCTGATGGTCGAAATTCTCGATTTCGCGCAACAGTTCTCTGTCCAGACGGAGCTGCGTATGCGAATCGTCGAACGCTTTCAGAAGGAAGGCATCGAATTTCCATTCCCCACCAGGACATTGGTCTTCGATAAATCCACGCCGGAGATGCTCGGAATGCGGTCGCAGGATGGCCGGACCGGTTGACGGTCCAGCGCGTTTTTCCTGCCGGCATCCCGCAGAGGCTTCCGAGATCGCATCATGCTGAGCGAAGGATCGCCGCACTACCTTTTCGGCCCCAATCCCGAGAGCCTGCACAATTCACGATTGCAACCCGCGGAATCGCCTCACCGGTCGTTCACCATGCCGGCCGCTCGGCCATAGGACCCGAGATTGAATACATTTGCATAACCCAGGTTTTTCAACTTCTTCTTTGCGATCCCACTGCGCATTCCGCTTTGACAATGCAGCAGCAGCGCCTGGTTCTTGTCCTTTACCCGGCGCGGTAGCTTCGTTTCAATTTGATCCAGCGGAAGATTGATCGCGTCCGGCAGGTGGCCGGAGTTAAATTCACTAGCGGTGCGCACGTCAATCACCAGCGCGCCGTTTTTCAAATGCGTCCGCGCATCCTTCGCGGAAATCTGGCCCGAGCGTTTCAGTATGTAAAACACCGCGACGACCGCCAGAATGATCAAAACTGTAGTCCAATGCATCGTTTCCATCCTTTAGAGCATTTTCAAGTCAAGTGTGAACAATACCTGGGGTGGGAGAGCATAATTCTTTCCCACGAACGTGAATACTCGAAGCGAAAATAACTAATGTTTTCGTTCCACCAAATAAAGGGCAACCGCCTTCAAAGCGTCCGCCGCCGCTCCAAATTCATCCAGTTCCTTGAAGGCTGCGTCAATCAGTTCTCTCGCGTCCTTTAGCGATTGGTCCACTCCGTAGACAGCAGGCCAGGTCGCCTTCACGGTCGCGGCGTCCTTGCCGGCGGTTTTGCCCAGATGCTCAGAGCTCTCCGTCACGTCCAGCACGTCATCGATAATTTGAAAAGCCAATCCGGCCCGCTGACCGAAGACGCGCAGATGCTCGATTGCGGCCGTGTCGCCGCCCGCATAAATGCCCCCAGTCACGACGCTGGTGGTAATCAAAGCGCCGGTTTTGGCCTTGTGGATGGCCGAAACCAATTCGGCGGTCGGCGGCAGGTGTTCGCTTTCCAGGTCCATCACCTGCCCGCCAATCATGCCTTCCACCGTGCCGGTGGCGCGAGCGATTTCCCCCAGAATGGAAACCGTGGCGACCGCGGGACAACGCAATCCAGCCAGCGTCTGGTAGGCCTGCGTCTGCAGCGCATCCCCGCAAAGGATGCCGATTGCCTCGCCAAACACAACATGGCACGTAGGTTTTCCCCGTCGCAGGTCGTCGTTGTCGAGCGCCGGCAAATCGTCATGCACCAGGGAGTATGTGTGCAGCATTTCCAGTGCCGCCGCCAGGTCTTCAATGCCATGCGGGAGCTTGCCGTGGGCAGAGAACATTCGCGCCGACTCCATGCACAGCACTGGCCGCAGCCGTTTGCCGCCGGCGAAGGTGCTATGCCGCATCGCACGGTGGATGGTAGACGGAATCGTGTCGGGAGGGGGA
>JAJZDO010000088.1 GCA_021805955.1 Acidobacteriota bacterium | reverse complement strand
CCCAGCGCTGCAGGGTCGGCAGGTGGAGCCCGCCGATCGCCCGCGCGGTGTTGCCGAGCGTGTTCGCCGCAGGAGCATCGCCATAACCAGCGGCATCGGGAAGCGCGCCAACGCCTCCCGAGTCGATAACGAGAATTACGACGCGCGACATAGCACGTCCAGCCTTCGAGTTGCTTGCTCGCTTGCCTTCATTACGCTCTTATCTTACCGAAGTGCCGGTAGCGCAAAGGTTGGAAGGGGATGAGGAGTCGCGGGGTGACAGCGAATGTTGCTGCGGGCTGGGCGCCCCGAACGCACGCGACGCCCTCTTTGATTCGACCCTGCGTTTGCTCCCTCGCGCCAGCAGCTTCCATGAAAACCTCGCGGTGCTTACGAACATTCCATTAATTTCGCGAACATCAGACTACGAACGTAAGACGGCCTGGAAAGGCGGCTACGGCTCTCCTACGAGCCGGTGCCTACCTAGTGCTCGCAGGACTCAGCGACATCGTAGCGCTGACGCGCCGCTAGGGAATGCCATAACTTTCACCCAATAATAGCGGACGTTTTTTCTTCGACCTCGCCCCGAAGCGCTCGTTTCTCACTGCTCGCTCGAGTGGCACGGCCCTCGCCGCGATATCGTCCGACATTTTTCGTCGCCGGCGCGAACGAGCAGGCGCCTTTGCTGCTGCCGACAACACGCCAAGAGAGCTGGTCGCGGAGTTCGGAAGAAGGGTTATGAGAAACCCGAACTCGCCGGTTTGTCAACCAACCCACTGGAACCGTGCAAAAGCCATAGCGTCTAGGAAAAGGATCGCCAACCCCGCTACCGCGGCACTGTAGCCAATGAAAGGGAATCGTCGAAACCAGATTCCGAGAACGATCAAAAAGGGGACGCATGCGTATATGTAGCGACCGACGGAAATTGGTGGACCAGCGAATAGAATAAGGAAAAGGCTAAACGCAATAAAGAAAATCGCCATCGGGTTCAGCGAGCGATGATATTTCATGGCGCATGGAATTCCTACTGCGATTAAAAAAAGCGATACGCGATCGTTGATGTTACCCAATAAAGCTCCTCGCGCGAGAGCGAGCCATCCGGCGCCATCAAACCCTGATACGTGGCGCCATGCATGGGCGGCGTGAACGGTCGCGAACGCGTCACCAAACCGAATCAAGCAATAGGCCGGGAACGCTACAACACCAATGAGTCCCGTTGCGGCAGCAAGAACTTCACGCGCATTTCGGCGCTCGACGATCGCTGAAATAAGTAGCGCAAATGCGAGGGCGGCGCCGAAAGGACGCGTTGCCGCTGCAGCTGCTGCAGCGATTCCCGCGTAAAGATACTGACGACGACATACAGCCCAGAACACGACCGCACTGAAAAGCAAGAAAACGCCTTCCGAATAGGCGACACTGCAAAAGAGCGACGGCGGAGAGGCACATGTAGCCACCGTGACCCAGCGCGCCGTTCGCTCGTCCGTGCATATGCAGGTATACCTGTAAAGTAGCAACATTGCAACGAGGAAAGCGAAATTGTTAACAAGAGCGCCCGCGAGCGGCCACGCGATCCCGGCACGAACGAGAATCGTTGAAAGCAACGGAAACAATGGAAAGAAGGCAACGTTATATTTCTTGCCATCCGTCGCAAATGCATAGCCGTGATGAACAATGGATCCGTACCAGGCGCCGTCCCAGTTTCCCAGCGCTCCGGCTACTCCGTGCGGTTCGGCTGCCAGAAAAGCGACGAGAATAACCACCCGCGTAAAGAACCAGAAAATTAGAGGAAATTTCAAACTCGATTTTCGCCCCGATATGGGAAGGGAGGATCGCTCTCTGGTATGTTGCATTGAGATCTCTCCCTTCCCAAGTTCTAGACTACGGCAGATTGGTAGCGCAAGCCCGGAATCGCCAGCACGGCGGGATCGTGGGCCTCGGGCCTGGGCTTCCCGGCCCTGGCGTGGGCGGCGGCGAGGCTGGTGGGACTGGTGGGATGTAGTAGTTCATCGCGCAACCCGAAGAGGCGTTGCTCCAGAGCGGTTGCATGGCGAACGTTTGCCCATTTGGGAAAGTGACATCGCCGGGCTGGATTCCCGGTTGTGCCCAATCGCATTTATCGCCGATTTCATTACCGTTGGCATCGCTCCAACCGGTTGCGCTATATGGACCTGGGCCGGCGCCGCCGGGATATGGATCGGTAATCATTTCCGCCAGCTCGTGCCCTGCAAGTATCGTAGCTCCATCGAGCATCCCCAGATTGCCCGGGTTCACGGCATTGGAATCACCGCAACTTGTCCCGGCCGCATATGGAAGAACAGCGTAGGGGGTGTAGCCTACAGCTGAATGTATTCCGCACCAAGTTGAAAGAAACCCGTTTGCCACAACCCCTGCCGGCGTCAAGATCAAATAATCCCAACCGTTCCCGTAGGGATTGCTTCCCGGTGCTACTGCATTGGATGCGCGTATTACTTCATTCTGGACATCGGCATTGGTGTAATTCGCCGGTGGGTACGACGCGGTGTCCGACCACTCAGCGACATAGCCGGGGCCGGCGGCATCCGTCGTAAACGGTGGAGAGCCCGTTAATCCGTCGTACTGCGTTAGCGTGTACATCCAGCTTCCATCTGCAGTATTTGTAGCCGCCTCAGCAAGGCTCAAAATGCGATTTGCCGCGCCCCACGGATCACGCGACTTATCATTAGGCGAGAAACCCCACGTTACAACGAGGAGATTCGATTCGTGTTGAATGTAACCGCCACGATAGACCAGGTTACCACCCGATGCGGCAGCGTCGGCAAGCATTAATGTGTGGTGGGCAACAATGTAGGCTGGGGAATAATCGTAATGAATTTTACTCGCGAGAAGTGGATGTTCCGGCGCGCCTAGCCACAACATTGCGGCGCGCTTGGACCCCTGTTGCCAAACCTGCGAACTCGCGTTTGGAGGAAGCGGAGCAACTTGCGTATTTTTCGGGAGTATCGATCCAGCATGGACACCGGAGCAAGCAGCAAGCGCGGTTGCCGCTATGCATACGGCAAAAACGCGTTGCGCTCTTCGTATAGGAACTGAGAAGTCGGATATTTTCAAAATAGAGGTTTCCTTCAACTAACCTGCACTTGTGTATCTGCGGAAATGTAAAGAATCCGCTACGTGTGCGGTTTCGTTTAGGGTCGGGTTGCTCCTCCGAATTCTCGCCGTATTCGATATCCGAAAGGAGGCGTCTTCACGCATTTTTTTCACATTTGACCTCGCGGTCTTGACGGCGGCATCAACCATTTCCTCGCGAAACCCGTGCCGTTTCGTGTGTTGCTCTATCTCCCCTGGTCCGCGACGGTGCCGCAATGTTTTCAAGTGTAATGGGCTACAGCCTTTACCGGTTTTCATGTACCATCGCACGCACAGCTCGGCACAGTGGCGCAACATCGACCACCCGAAGCTCCGGGCCCTCCTGCGGGCCGGTGCCTACCAGGTGCTCTCCAAGCGCGACGGCATCGTGGTGGTGAATCGCGCCGCTAGGGCTGGAAACTGCCCGGCGGCGGCGAACCCCCGGGCGCAATGCCTCGTCGCTTTCTAGCAATCG
>JAJZDO010000981.1 GCA_021805955.1 Acidobacteriota bacterium | reverse complement strand
GCCCCCCGGTCTGCAACCTGTCGTGGAATTGGAAGTGCAGAGACTGGCACGGTTGAGACATGCCGAATACGTGTTCGAAAAAGCTATTGCTGGCACGATGCAGCTTCAACAGAAAATTGTGTTGGAAGCATTCCATCCTTATACCTGCGCGACCTTGCGGCCATGCAAACGCCTACTGTGATTGCGAGGCTTTATTGTCAGATGCGCTGCGATGGAGATGGCCGCGGCGCAAGGCGCGTTCCTTAATCATGACGAAAAAAATGGGCACAAGAATCAGCACGTGAATGGTAGAGGTAATCATGCCGCCAACGATCGGCGCTGCAATGGGCTTCATCACGTCGGAGCCGACGCCTGTTTCCCAAAGAATCGGCGCCAGGCTGGCGATGACTGCAATGACTGTCATCAGTTTGGGACGAAGCCGCAGCACGGCACCTTCCATCGCCGCAGCTTCAATCTCTTCGTTGGTCAACGGCACGCCCGTTTGCAGGCGATGCTCCAGCGCTTCGTGCAGATAGATCACCATCACCACGCCGGTTTCGACGGCCACGCCAAAGAGCGCGATGTAGCCCACGGCAACAGCCACGCTGAAGTTGTAATGCAGAATCCATTGCAACAACAGTCCCCCGGTCATGGCGTAGATGGTTGGAAAGATCAACACCAGCGCCTCTGTGACGGAATGGAAGACCAGATAGAGCAGTAGAAAAATCACGAAAAAGACAATGGGCAGGATCATCTCCAGCCGTTTTTTGGCCTCCAACTCAAATTGATATTCGCCCGACCATTGGAAGTTGTCATTGGCGGGGAGTTGGATTTTGTCATGGATCTGTTGATTGGCGCGAGCCACAAAGCCGCCGTAATCTGTGGTCTTCAAATCGATGTAGATGTAGCCGGTCAGTTGGCCATCCTCATCGCGGATCTCAGCAGGGCCATTGGAAAAAGAAATCTTCGCCACTTGGCCGAGGGGTATCTGCGCACCCGACGGTGTGCCGATGAGCACGTTGTGCATGGTTTCCACGCTGTCTCGAAATCCCTGTTGATAGCGAATGTTGATGGGATAGCGTTCGCGCCCTTCGATATTTTCCGCGACGTTCTCGCCGCCAATTCCGGACGAGACCGCCGTCTGCACATCGGCGACGGTCAGTCCGTAGCGCGCAGCTTCTGCTCGATCCACGCGCACGTTGACATAAAATCCCTGCGCAACTTTTTCCGCGAAGACAGAGCTGACCTCTGGCATTGCAGAGAGCACGGTTTGCATTTGCGACGCGAGTTGTTGAATATCCTCCACCGTTTTGCCTTGCACCTTGATGCCGACCGGAGTCTTGATGCCGGTCAGCTCCATATCCAGCCGGTTCTCCACCGGCATGGTCCACGTATTGGAAAGGCCGGGAAACTGGAGCTTGGCATCCATGGCTTGTATCAGTTTTTCGTAGGTCATGCCCGCTGGCCACTGGCTGCGCGGCTGAAGCATGACGGTCGTGTCATACATATCGAGCGGAGCATTGTCCGTGGCGCTGTCCGAACGCCCGACGGTGCCGAAGACGCTACGCACTTCTGGAAAGCTGCGCAGAATTTTATCCTGCTCCTGCAAAAGCACCTTGGCCTGCCCGATGGAAATTCCAGGCAGTGCCGTGGGCATGTAGAGAACTGAGCCTTCAAAGAGTGGCGGCATAAATTGACTGCCCAAGCGCGACGCCAGCGGAAGCGTTGCGAGCAGAAAGAGCAGGTTGACCGCAATCGTAAGTTTGCGATGCCGCAAACAGAAGCGAAGGATGGGCCGGTACACGGCCTGCGTCCAGCGCGAGATGGGGTTGTCGCTCTCTGGGCGCAGTCGTCCGCGAATCAGCAGCACCATGAGCGCCGGAACTAATGTGATCGCCAGGATGGACGAGCAGCCGACGGAGAGCGTCTTCGTCCACGCTAGCGGGCGAAACAATCGCCCCGACTGGGCTTGCAACAGAAACACCGGCAAGAATGACACGACAATAATCAGCAGAGAAAAGAATAGCGCCGGGCCAACTTGCTTGGCTGCGCCGATTAAAATGCTGCGCCGCTCCTCCTCCGGAATGAGCGCGTCGCTACTCTGCTGCCGATCCGCAAGATGGCGATAGCCATTCTCGACCATCACAATGGACGCATCCACCAACACGCCGATGGCCAGCGCCAGTCCACCCAGCGACATGATGTTCGACGTGATGCCGAGCAGGTAAATGGGAATGAACGACACCAGCAGCGCGATGGGCAACGCAAGGATGGCGATCAGCGCCGAACGAAAGTGAAATAGAAATACAATGATGACCACACTGACGATGACAGCCTCTTCCAGCAGGTCGCGTTGCAGCGTGCGGATGGAGGCTTCAATCAAGCCGGAGCGATCATAGCCGGTCATGATTGCAACCCCCGGCGGCAAGGACGGAGCGATCTCGCGCAACTTTTGCTTGACGCCTTGAATCACCTTCAGCGCATTTTCTCCTTGTCGCATCACGATGATGCCGCCGACCGTCTCGCCATCACCATTCCATTCGGCAACGCCTTCACGAATGTCCGGGCCATAACCCACCGTACCGACATCGCGCACCAGCACCGGCGTGCCGTTCTTGCTGCCCACGGCAACCAGCCGCAGATCATCCAGCGAGCGGAGATAGCCGAGGCCGCGAATCATATACTCCGCACCGCCTTGATCCAGCACGCGCCCACCAACTTCATTCGTACTTTGCCGCACGCGGTCGATCACGGTGGACAAAGGAATGCCGTATGCCAACAATTTGTTGGGGTCAAGCTGCACCTGATACTGGCGCACATAACCGCCGATGGTGGCCACCTCTGCCACGCCGGGCACAGTCTCCAACGCATAACGTAGATGCCAATCCTGCAATGCGCGCAAGTCGGCCAGGCTCAGATTGTGGCTCTTGTCCACGATCGTGTACTCATACACCCAACCCGCACCCGTGGCATCCGGGCCAAGAGTCGGATGCACGTCTGCCGGAAGCCGTCCGCCAATCTGTTGCAGGTATTCCAAGACGCGCGAGCGTGCCCAATACAAATCGGTGCCATCTTGAAAAACGATGTACACATACGAGTCGCCAAACATGGTCTGTGCACGCACAGCCTTGACGCGCGGCGCGGCCAAAAAGCTGGTGACAATGGGATAGGTGACCTGATCCTCGATTACATCGGGCGGCTCCCCGGCCCAACTTGTGTGCACGATGACTTGCACATCGGAGATGTCTGGCAGCGCATCGACCGGAACATGTTGGAGCGACCAGATACCCGCAAGCGTGAGCATCACCACGCTGGTGAAAACGAGAAAACGATTGCGAGCGCAGACGTCGATCATTTTCGAGAGCATGACTACATCCCTCCTTCTGCGTTCACGTGGAGCAGCTTGCTTGCCAGCAGGCTTCCGTTTTGCTGCGCGGTGATCGTCACCTGCCAATCGCCGCCCGAACCAAGATTGCCCTGGCCCACATACAGTCCATCTCCCTTGTCGCTCAAGGGGACAACCGTCTTCATCGCGGACATGCCCATCTCCGACATTGCAGGCATGTAGAACGTAACGGTCACC
>JAJZDO010000082.1 GCA_021805955.1 Acidobacteriota bacterium | reverse complement strand
GTGGGTGGGCAGAATCTACATTCGTTTTCGCAGGCCATTGCCTACGGACACCAGGAAGGCGTGGTGAGCGCGGCGACGGCGGACTTTGTGGCGATGCATGCGCGCAAGCTGAACCATGCTGTGGACGAGGGATTCTCGGATCGTTTTGAGTATTTTGGGCTGCGCACGGTGTATGACCGCTATCTGCTGCGCGATCCGCTGGGACGACATGTGATTGAGACGCCGCAGTACTTCTTTCTGCGCGTGGCGTGCGGGTTGGCAGGGTCGCCGCAGGAGGCGATTGATTTCTATCGGCTGATTGCTTCGCTCGACTACATGCCGTCTTCGCCGACCCTGTTCAACTCCGGCACAAAGCATCCGCAGATGTCGTCCTGTTATCTGCATGACTCGCCGCTTGATTCGCTGGAGAGCATCTATGACACCTACAAAAACGTGGCGCTGCTGTCAAAGTTTTCCGGTGGCATCGGGCTGGCGTTTCATCGTGTGCGTTCGGAGGGTTCGCTGATTCGCGCGACCAATGGGCTGTCGAATGGCATTGTGCCGTGGCTGCGGACGCTGGACGCATCCGTGGCGGCGGTGAACCAGGGCGGCAAGCGCAAGGGAGCCTGCTGCGTCTATCTGGAGCCTTGGCATGCGGATGTGGAGTCGTTTCTGGAGTTGAAGGACAACACGGGCGATGGCGCGCGGCGCACCTATAACCTGAACCTCGCGAATTGGATTCCGGACCTGTTTATGGCGCGCGTGGAGGCCGACGGAATGTGGTCGCTCTTCGATCCCAAGGACGTGCCGACACTGCCGGATCTTTTTGGTGAGGATTTTCGCAAAGCGTATGAAGAGGCCGAGGCAGCCAAGCTGTGGAAACGGCAGGTGAAGGCGCGGGAGCTCTACGCGCGGATGATGCGCACGCTGGCGGAGACAGGCAATGGGTGGATGACGTTTAAGGACGCGACAAACCTGAAGTGCAACCAGACGGGAGCGCCGGGCAACGTGGTCCATCTGTCGAATCTGTGCACGGAGATCACCGAGGTTACGTCGAAGGATCAGACCGCAGTGTGCAACCTGGGATCGATCAACCTGGGTCGGCACGTGACGACGGATACAGCGGGCAATCCGGTTTTCGATTTTGAGAAGCTGGGCAGGACGGTGCGCACGGCGATCCCGATGCTGGATCGCGTGATCGACATCAATTTCTATCCGGTGCGGCAGGCGGCGACCTCGAATGCGCAGTGGAGGCCGGTGGGGCTGGGTGTGATGGGTTTGCAGGATGTCTTCTTCCAGCTTCGCCTGCCTTTTGACTCTGCCGCGGCGCAGGAGATATCGACGCAGATTCAGGAGGAGATTTACTTTCATGCGATGACAGCTTCTGTAGAGCTTGCAGAGGTTGCTGGAGCGCATGAGCGATTCAGCGAGACGCGACTGTCCAGGGGTGAATTCCAGTTTGATCTGTGGGGAATCCAGCCGAAGGATGCGGCACGATGGGATGCGCTGCGCGCGCGCGTGCTCAAGTCCGGCGTGCGCAACTCGCTGGTGATTGCCGTTGCTCCAACGGCGACGATTGCCTCGATTGTGGGCTGCTATGAGTGCATCGAGCCGCAGATTTCCAATCTGTTCAAACGGGAGACATTGTCCGGCGAGTTCCTGCAGGTGAACCGCTATCTGATTGAAGATTTGAAGCAGCGCGGCCTGTGGACAGAGACAATCCGTACACGTCTCAAGCTCGGTGAGGGATCGGTGCAGGGCATCGAAGAACTTCCGGAAGATTTGAAACTGCTGTATCGGACGGTGTGGGAGATTCCGATGCGCGGGCTGATCGATATGGCGGCTGCTCGCGGAGCTTATATCGATCAGGCGCAGTCGCTGAACCTGTTCGTCGAGTCGCCGAATATTGGCCGGTTGTCGTCGATGTATATGTATGCGTGGAAGCAGGGCTTGAAGACGACGTACTATCTGCGCTCACGGCCGGCGACAAAGATTGCGAAGACGACGGTACAGTCGGCGACGGCGCGGAGTGCGGTGAGCGCACAGGCCGCAGTTGCCTGCTCGCTGGAAAATCCCGACTCCTGCGAAGCGTGCCAGTGAGCCGCCAGGCAGGCGCGCAAAAACTGAGGATTTGAAGTTGAAAAATGAGGTGAGAGAACCATGGCAACTGTAATTCCCGCAGCACCCGTTCGGCGCAGCTCGGTGGCGCCGCCGACACACATTCTGGATCCAGGGCTTTGCCTGACGCTGCGTCCGATGCGGTTTCCCGTCTTCTATGAGATGTTTCGCGACGGCATCAAGAACACATGGACGGTGGAAGAGATCGATTTTCAGACCGATCTGGCGGATCTGCGACAGAAGATTACGCCGTCCGAAGTGCATGTGATTCAGCGGTTGGTGGCGTTTTTCGCCACCGGTGACAGCATCGTGTCGAACAACCTGGTGTTGAATCTCTACAAGCACATCAACTCGCCCGAGGCGCGGCTGTATCTGTCGCGGCAGTTGTTTGAGGAAGCTGTGCATGTGCAGTTTTACCTGACGCTGCTGGATAACTATGTGCCCGATCCGGATGAGCGTGCGGCAGCCTTTGCGGCGGTGGAAAACATTCCTTCAATTGCGAAGAAAGCCGACTTCTGCATGAAGTGGATGGACTCGATCCAGAAGCTGGACGAGCTGCGCACACGCGAGGACCGGCGTCAGTTTTTGCTGAATCTGATCTGCTTTGCCTCGTGCATTGAAGGACTGTTTTTCTTTGCGGCTTTTGCCTATGTGTATTACTTCCGTTCGCGCGGGCTGCTGCATGGACTGGCGGCGGGAACCAACTGGGTTTTTCGTGATGAAAGCTGCCATCTGGAGTTTGCCTTTGAAGTGGTGAATGTGGTGCGCGCGCAGGAGCCTGATCTGTGGGACGAAGACCTGGAGCGGCAGATTGTGACGATGCTGCAGGAGGCGGTGGATGCTGAAGTGCAATTTGCCGAAGACCTGCTTGCCGCTGGTGTAGCCGGGCTTTCGCTGCGCGAGATGCGCCAATATCTGGGCTATGTGGCGGATGCGCGACTGAAGCGCCTGGGCATCGATCCGGTCTTCAAGACGAAGAATCCGTTTGCGTTCATGGAGCTTCAGGATGTGCAGGAGTTGACGAATTTCTTTGAGCGTCGCGTCTCCGCTTATCAGTCGGCGGTTGAGGGAGAGGTCGCGTTTGGTGAGGAGTTTTAAGGCATCTTCAATCATTGCTGAAAGCCACAAAAAGGAAGACCCGCCAGGAATCATGCGGGTCTTCCATGAAGGCTATGCGCCTCAACGTTCTCTGTAACTCGCTTTACATGCCCTTGTTCTTCATGTATGGGTTACCCGACGACGATCCACCCATCGAAGCTGTGGAGCCGGCGAGGCTGATGGCAACGACGGAGTTCGTGTTGTCGTCATTGAAGAAAATGACCTGAGTATCAACGCTGGTGCCGGCGGTAGCAATGCCGAAGATGGCTCCGGCGCTGCCGCTGTCGACGAGCTTGGTGGCGACGACGAGT
The DNA here is from genome assembly GCA_021805955.1 of Acidobacteriota bacterium. The sequence continues at coordinate 57 of JAJZDO010000082.1, read as the reverse complement.
CCGGTGGGCGTGATCTCGATCATGTTGTTGTCGCCGGTGTTGCCGACGATGAGGTCG
>JAJZDO010000897.1 GCA_021805955.1 Acidobacteriota bacterium | reverse complement strand
TCGGCGATTTTGCGCGCCTTCGTTGCTTGCCGCTCACGCCCAGAGTGCGCAGAATTCGCCACAGCCGGAAACTCACGGCATCGCCACGGCCAACATGGATCGCGCGATCCCGCCCGGCGATAATTTCGATCTCTATGCCAACGGCGGCTGGATCAAGCGCACCGTGATTCCGGCGGACCGCGCCTCGGTTGGAGTTTTCTCTACACTCGATGACGTGGCGAATAAAAACACCGCGGCCCTGATTCAGGAGGAGGCAAAATCCAATGCGCCCGCGGGCTCGAATGCGCGCAAAATCGCCGACCTCTATAACTCCTACATGGACGTGGCGGCGATCGAGGCCAAGGGGCTGACGCCGCTTCATCCGCAACTGGCCGCCATCGCCGCCATCCATACCCAACGCGAACTGGCTCGCGCATTGGGCCAGAGCCTGCGGGCCGACGTGGATCCGCTGAACAACACCAACTTCCATACTGCAAATATTTTCGGCCTTTGGGTCGCGCCCGGCTTTCACGATCCGGAACATTACAACCCATACCTCCTGCAAGGCGGCCTGGAGTTGCCCGACCGCGAGTACTATCTGGGCGACAGCGCTCACATGAAGGAGATCCAGGCGAAGTATCAGGCCCATGTGTCGGCGATGTTTCGGCTTGCCGGATTCGACGACGCCGATGGGCGCGCCGCTCGCGTGGTTGCGCTGGAGCAGGCAATCGCAAAAACGCATACCAGCCTGGCCGACAACGAAGACATTCACAAAGCCGACAACACCTGGAAGCGAGCGGACTTTGCCGCCAAGGCCCCTGGACTGGACTGGGCGGAGTATTTCCGCGCCGCGGGGCTGGCAAACCAGGCGAGCTTCATCGTCTGGCAGCCGAATGCGTTCACAGGAGAGTCCGCGCTGGTGGCATCGACGCCTGTGGGCACATGGAAAGACTGGATGGCGTACCACGCGATTGAAGAGTATGCGGGAGTGCTGCCAAAATCGCTGGCGGACGAACGGTTCGACTTCTTCGGCAAAACTCTGGTGGGCGTTCCGCAACAGCGCCCGCGTTGGCAGCGTGGCGTTTTCGTGGTTGACGATCTGCTGGGCGACGCGGTAGGGAAAATCTATGCGCAGCGTTACTTCTCCCCGGAGGCGAAAGCGGCGGCGCAGGCCATGGTGGCCAACATCATCGCTGCCTATCGCGTGCGCATTGAAGCGCTGACGTGGATGGCTCCCGCTACCAAGGCGGAGGCGGAAGCGAAGCTCACTACCCTCTATGTCGGTGTCGGATATCCGGAGACGTGGCACAGCTACGACGGTTATGAAGTGAAGCCGGATGACATCTTCGGCAACATTCAACGTGCCGGTACGTTCCGCTATCGCCAGCAAGTCGCGCGGTTGGGCAAGCCGGTCGATCGCAAGGAATGGTCGATGACGCCGCAGACGGTGAACGCGGTGAATCTGCCGCTGCAGGACGCATTGAATTTTCCGGCGGCGATTCTGCAGCCGCCCTTCTTCGATGCGAAGGCCCCGGCCGCAGTCAACTACGGAGCGATTGGGTCGGTCATCGGACATGAAATCAGCCACACCTTCGATACCGAGGGCAGTACGTTCGATGCCAAGGGCCGTTTGCGCGACTGGTGGACCTCCGCCGACCTGGCGCATTTCGATGCGGCCACAGCGAAGCTGGCGGCGCAGTACGACACCTACATGCCGTTTCCCGATGTGCATGTGAATGGCAGGCAGACGCTGGCGGAAGACATTGCGGATGTAGCCGGAATTTCAGCCGCGTTCGACGGATATCGGGCATCTCTTGGAGGCAAAGTTGCACCCGAACAAGATGGATTCACCGGCGACCAGCAGTTCTTCATCGCGTTTGGCCAGAACTGGGGATCGAAGGTACGGCCGGCCGCGCTGCGCCGTCAAGTGATGACAGACCCGCATGCGCCGGCGGAATATCGCGCCGACACAGTGCGAAACATCGACGCCTGGTACAAGGCGTTCAATGTAAAGCCGGGGCAGACGCTGTACCTGGCTCCGCCGGATCGCGTTCGCATCTGGTAAGGCTGGATGAGCCTACCCTCTTGCGGACTCAGTACCAGTTCTTGACGTGCGGCCAGTAGACGTTGAGCGGAATCTTTTCTCCGCGGCACAGATAAATTGGCCGATTGGAAAAATGGTTTGCCAGTGGGTTATACACTCGCTCGATCTTCTCGACAGATGCAAACCGCTTTTGCAGGTCCTGTTTCGACCCTCCTATTACGATCAGCACCTGCCCGGTGTAGCCGTTGGAACCCCAATAGAAGTAATTTTGATGGCCGCTGACCGCGGTGGGCAGACCATATCTCGGGCCGTAGATATTGATCGCGCTCGCCTCGCCATAGTTGTCGCAGTAAATTCCTGTTTCAGCTCGCTCTTGCGGGGACAAGGACGCATAGACAGTTGCGACATCCGCTACAAAATGATGCCAACCCAAGCGGTCAGAGAGGATAGGTAGAAGGGGACTCGCGTCCGGAAGGTCCGATTTCGGGATGAGGTACATGATCTTCGCGAAGTAGTGAACTGTTGTGTAAGGTGGCAGGACGGGGACTACAAGCGGCAGGGTGATTGCGCCCCAAACAGCGACCACAGAGCCGAGAGCGGGCAAAAGCCAGGCCGTTTTGCGCGAAGCAGAAAGCCATTCCTGAAGCGCCACAGCTCCAGCAGCGAAGAGGACGGGATAAACCGGGGCAACATAGTAATTCAAGGCATGGGCACGCATCATGACGACGAGCATTCCCAAAAACATGATGCCAATCCAACGGAAGCGGCACACTGATTTCGCCGTAAGCAGCCATATCAGCCCAGGAAGGGTCAGAAAAATACTGACCGGGTTGAACATCGTGATCTGCTCCTGAAGAAAAGCGAGCGGGCCCAAATTCCCATTGAGATTGTCGTGATTGATCTTGTATAGCAATTCCCACATGGGCCAGTGTCGATTCGCCTGCCATGCCATGAACGGCATCGCGATGCCCACGATGAGTGCAACCGCAATTAGCGCCCAGCGGCTGCGTAAGAGCCGGCGTTCCGGTGTCAATAACAGGCCGCCCAATACGCCAAATAGAAAAAACGCCATGGACGGCTTGTTGAGCAGTCCGAGTCCGCCTGAAACTCCAAAAGCGATCCACCATCGCAGGCTTCCTCCGCGAACCATCCAGATGATTGCGAGCAGGCAACTCATCCAGAACATGGATTCAAAAGAGTTCATGGCCAGCACGCTATCCAAGGCAAGGTAAACGGGCGCGACCAGCACGGCGATCATCGCCAGCACCTGGGCCATTTTTCGGCCCCCAAAAAGCCAAACCAGGACTCCAGTGATGAAAACTCTTGCCGATCCTGCGAGCGCAGAAAATATCCGGAAAAGCGCCTGGTTCTTCAGTCCAAACAGTGCTTCCGAGACATGCGCCTGCAAGGCCGCCATAGGGGCCAGATCGACATAACCCCAGGCAAGATGGCGCCCGCACATGACGTAGTACAGCTCGTCACCGAAAAGTCCATACCCGAAATGCTGCCCCAGCAGGCTGCCCACTGTTTGGATGATGAGGCTGATTGCAGCGAAAAAAACGCTTAGCTGCATGGCCTGCTGCCAGGTCATACGGAGTAGTGGGACCTTGGGATTCACTTGGTTTGGAAGGGTAGCTGAAGGCTGGAAAAGACAAGCGCGCATCGGCAAAGTTCCCGGAGTGGTAGCAGAAATTGGAATTCCGTTCACAAGTAGCAGGTTTCAGATTACCTGAACGCGATTTCCGCTTTACTCAGAGCGCCTTACTGAGGAGATCGAGCCCTGAAAGTGGGCGCAAATCGCCTCCGCCACCTTGCGGGAAACGACGGACTGGAGCGCTTCCATGGACGCGGCCTGCACCGCTCGCAGGCTTCCGAAGTGGGTGATGAGCCGGTTGCGGGTCTGCGCTCCCACGCCGGGAATGCGCAGCAGATCGGAGTCGCGGTCACGCATCTCGCGTCGCTTGCGATGGTACGTAATCGCGAAGCGGTGGGACTCGTCCCGAATTCGCTGCACCAGATGCAGCACGGGCGAGCGGCGGTCGAGCACCACCGGGTCGTCCTCCTGCCCATAGACGTAGATCACTTCTTCTCGTTTTGCGATTGCGGCCAGCGGCTGGCTGGTAAATCCCAACTCTTCCAGAGCAGCAGCGGCGGCGTGCAACTGTCCCAGCCCGCCATCGATCAGGATGAGGCTGGGCAGGGGCCGATACTCCTCTTGCAGACGTCGATACCGTCGCGCGACCACCTCCCGCATGCTGGCAAAATCGTCGACGCCTTCGACTGTCTTCACCTGGAACTTGCGGTATTCCGATTTGTTCATCGCGCCTTTTTCCCACACCACCATGGAAGCCACGGTTTCCGCGCCTTGAATGTGCGAAATGTCGAAGCATTCGATGCGCTCCGGCAAATCCGGCAGATTCAGCGCATCCTGCAACGATTTCTGAATCGCGCGGATGCTGGGTTGCAACACGCGGAAGCGTTGATCGTACGATTGCTTCGCGTTTTGTCCCGCCAGGTCGAGCAGGGAACGCTTCTCGCCGCGCTGCGGCACGGCGATCTCCACCTTGTGTCGTGTGTGATCGCCCAGCAGTTCCGCCAACGGAACACGGTCGGCAAAGTCGACAGGCACATAGACATTGCGCGGTACATACTGCTGGTCGATATAGAGTTGCTTCAGCAATGCGGAGAAAAATGCCGCCGGCGAAAATGCATCGCTCGCAGGAATCTCCGCGGACTCGACCGCCTGTGGCCCGTCTTCCGCCGCTTGCGCTTCGTGCACGGGGCTCTCCAGCGCTTGCGCCTCCGGAAATTCCGGCAAGTCTTCCCAGAAGAATTCGCGCCGGTCGACGATGCGGCCATTGCGGATGTGAAACAGGTTCGCGGCCAGCATTCCGTTTTCATAGTGGTAGCCGAAAACATCGGCATCGTCGTCGGAAGCGGCGGCCATGCGCTGTTTTTCCTGCAACTGATGGACGGTGATCACCAGGTCACGATAGCGGCCGGCCAGCTCAAATTGCTCATTCGCAGCCGCTGCCTCCATCCGTTGTTGCAGAGATTTTTCCAGTTCCGCCGCGTGTCCCTCCAGCATCAGGCGAACATCGCGCACTGCCTCGGAGTAGATGTCGGGCGTAGTAAGTCCTTCCACGCAGGGGCCCAGGCAGCGATGAATGTAGTACTGGAGACACGGCCGCGGATGATAGCGCGAAAGATCCACCTTGCAGCTGGGGATCAGGAAGGTGCGATGGATCAAATCGACGATGCGATAGGCCAGGTTGCCCGGAAAGAACGGACCGTAATAGATGGCGCCATCCTTGCGAACCCGTCGCGTCACCAGCACCTTGGGATAGCGGTCACCGAGCGTCAGCTTGACGTAGGGGTAGGTCTTGTCATCGCGCAGCAACACGTTGAAGCGTGGCTTGCGCTGCTTGATCAGGTTATTTTCAAGGGCCAGCGCCTCGTGTTCGTTGGCGACCAGAATGTATTCCAGGTCGACAGCCTCGCGCATCAGGGAGCCGGTTTTGGCATTCGCCTGGGCCGCTTCAAGAAAATACGAGCGCACCCTGGAACGAAGATTCTTCGCCTTGCCGACATAAATCACTACTTCGTCCGCATTGCGAAACAGGTAGACCCCCGGCCCCGCTGGCAGGTCCCGAATTTTTTCGTGGAGATCCATGGGGAAGGTATCCATTTCAGTCTAACGCCCATCCAAGATGGGTATAGGCGCAGGCGGATCGGAGTTTCAAGTATGTAAAAAGTGCCAGTCCCTCACCTTTTTTGGCAGGCGAACACTACATAAACGCATGAAATATAACGAAATAGCGGGGCAATTGAGGATTGGCTGATCAATTGCTATTACTTGTCTTTAGACCAGACGGCGGCCACGATGGAATGGTCATGAGGAGCAACAAAAGATGAGAAACAAACATGCAAGCACGTGGGTTCTCGTGGGAGGTGCATCCGTTTTCATGCTGATGTCTGCGGGATGCGCGACCAAGAATTATGTTCGCACCCAGACCACCCCTTTGATTCAGCACACCAATGAGTTGGAAGATCAGACCGCTGCCAATCATCGCAATTTGCAGGACGTTGATACGCGCGCGACCCAGGGAATTCAGCAGGCGCAAACCGCCGCGACAACCGCCGACCAGAAAGCCCTGGCTGCCGGCCAGGCCGCGACGCAGGCACAGCAGTCTGCGCAGGAAGCAATGAATCATGCCGATACGCTGGGGAGCATTGTCGCCAACCTCGACACATACCATCAGGTGGCGGACACCGATGTGCATTTCGCGTTCGACAAAGCCGCGCTGACAAAACAGGACAAGGAGAATCTGGATACTTTTGCCGCTCAACTGGGCAATACGAAATCCTACATTCTGGAAATCACCGGCGGGACAGACTCGACGGGAGACAAGCAGTACAACTATCAGTTGAGCGAGCGTCGGGCGGAGACAGTCGCTCAATATCTGGCCGAAAAATATAATGTTCCAGCCCATAAGTTCTATTTGATTGGAATCGGCAAAGATGTCGAAGTAGCCAGCAACAGCAGCGCCAGCGGACGGGCAAAAAATCGCCGCGTGGAGATCCAACTGCTGTCGAATGTCGCGCCCAACGCCAATACCCAGCAAGGCGCCGCATCGCCGCAACCCGGCGGTTCTCAGGGAACGATGAATTCCAGCCCCGGCATGACCGGGCAGGCAAATCCTCCTGCGGACAGCCAGGCCAGCGCGCAACCGCAGTAGACGCGCTCTCCTGTTTTCTTTTTCCCTCCCTCAGCAAACACCCTGAGACCCGCTCCAAAGGCAGGTCTCAGCTTTTTCTATTGGCATCCTCTTTTCTGGCGACCGCGATCGTGTTTGCTCTCAAGTCACCGCTTGATCGTAGAGGACCGGATTCAGATCGGGATCGTTGTACATTTTGAGCTGACGATACATCTGGAATCGACTCTCTCCGTTGAGAACGCGTTGCCACAGGCGATCGAGGCAGCCTGCCAGGTCGTTGCGCTGCGCTTCCAGGATGGCGAGTCGTTGCAGATTGCGTTCTCGATGACCCAGGGGAGCGGAGGCTCGTTCAATTTCTTCCAGCGTGTGATACCGCTTCAAGGTCAGGATGGAGAGCCGGTCCAGCATGAGTCCAGGCGTTTCAGAATGCAGTTCCGCCTGCGGATTCGGCAGGTTCTTCGCTGACAATTCTTCCAGCAGAAGCGCATCGCAACGTTCCATCCGATCGTTGCGGCGCTGATTGATCGTATCGATGGTGCGCTTGGCCGCGGCAATGGCTGCGTCGGCGGCATGAACGTCGCGCGCCTTGTCTTCCTCATGCCACAGTTCAAAGTTGGCTCGATGCAGACCTTCGAGGGCAGCAGCCAATGGCCCTTCCGACTCCGCTGCATTCGGAGAACCATGCCAGCGCGCAGTCCAGGCATCGTATAACTCAAGAACATGCGCTCCATAAAGAAGACGTACAAATGCCATAGCCAACATCATAACCATTTAACTCAGGATTGGCCGGGCGTTTCTCAATGCAAAAGAAAGGGCACCTTCATCGGTATCATCTGCCCGTGACGATGCCCTGGTGTGTCGAGTCAGTTTCTGTTAAGTTCCTACTTTTCAGCAGTAATGGCGCCCAGCAGTCCATCGGTCGCCTGGTTCGATCCGCCAGTAGTGAAGTAGAGTGTGTCTGAATCGGCGCCGTGTACTCCATTGCCAAACATCAGCGTCCACAAAAAACCATTTTCGATAATCTTATGGTTTGAATCGCGCAACAGCCCGGCAAACGTATCGTGCCCGTTAGCGTTTGCGTCTTGGCCTTCATCGTTGGGCCTAATGCGGAATGCAAGAATGCGGCCATTTCCAAAGTTGCCAACCAAGAGATCATTGCTGAATTTCCCAAACTGGTTGGGAGCCATGACCATGCCCCAGGGCGCGTCCAGTTGGCCGTCCTTTGCCAAAACCTTCATCAGTTTGCCTTGTGGAGTGAAGACGGCGATCACCCCGAGCCCCATATGCGTAATGGCCAGACCGCCTGTCGCTGGCATGGCTGCGTAGGCTACGTAAATCATTCCGTTGATATCCGCGATATTGTATGGCCTCCAGATCATGCCACGAGACAATTCGGGCAGGTCGTGGTCGGCGTCGAAAGATCTCCACATCATGTCTTCCGCAGGTTTGAAGGAAGTATCGTATACCTCCACCCCACCTTGCGGGGTGAAGTTGGCAGCGTATAAATATGTTTTGGAGCCAACCGTCGCCAATGCCAGACCCGTATAGACTGCTCCAGCATCATGGTTGTTGACGGCTATCACCGCGTTGGCAGCACCGCCGGTGCTGCCAGGATTCCATCCGGAAATGGTGCCGTTCAAATTGGCGAAAATAAAGAAGGAAGGGACCATTCCTCCCATGGCTTTTGGAATTTCAAAAGCATTGCTGGTAGCGCTGAAGGTGCTGAAAACGATGCCAGTCGGACCGTTCGGCCCACCCATTTGGGTTGGGACAGCGACCGTGAAATTTGCGCCTGTTCCCGCTTCTACGTTGCTTATGAAATAGACGTTGGATGTGTTCGTTCCCTGATTGGAAGTCCAAACTGGAGATGTTGGCCCCGCTACCATCCCCCATGGATTAATCAGCTTGGGATCGGTCACTTTTGCGGCAACATATCCGCTGGAAACAAGGTTGACTTGCATATATTTATTTTCTGCCTGCTGGGCATTGTGCTGTGCGCTGGCTCGTGGCGATGAAAACAGTGCTGCTGTCACAGCAACTGTCACGGCCATGTAGACAAACTTGCGGCTGGATATTTTGTGCGTCATCGGAAGATACTCCTGACTGGGTAGGTTGAGATTGTACAAAATATGGGGGGATTTGTTGCTTGGAATTAGGATGCAGGGTAAAAAATTTAGGGTTGCCAGAAAACTGCATCGTTTGTCACGAAACAGCTTGTTGTAGTCCAGGCGTCTCTTCGCGAGTGTCCTGTCTTTTAAATTCGTTGAAGAAATGATTTTCGGCCTTGTATCAGGGCACGACTTCAGTCGTGCCGTAAATGGCGCAAAACAGATGGGCTTTACAGGCTGCGGGAAAACTCCAAATGTATGGCGAAAGGACGAAATTTGCGGGATGGAGAACAATTAGTCAAGCCTCACGGATCGTTCCTGGGGCATCCTGGCGCGATCCATTTTTTACCCCTTCCGAGAAATTGAGTTTTTCCGCAGCCTATTTAGCCCCTGGGTGCTGCTGTTCGTATCACTTCCATGAATCGAATTGTTGAATGAACTTCAGAGACACTACACTAGAAGTTCGTTTTTGAAGCCATCCTGGTGGTCTTCGATTAGCATGGAAGTTGGCCTTTCGGCCCTGAATCTCCCTATGCCGCCCTCCACCTGGCTTCAAGTTCCGCATCGCCGCTTCAATCCGCTGAACCGTCAGTGGGTGCTGGTGTCGCCGCACCGCACGCAGCGGCCTTGGCAGGGCGAAGTCGCCAAAACGGACGCTCCCTCGGCGATTCACTACGATCCAAATTGCTATTTGTGCCCAGGCAACACGCGAGCCGGCGGGCATCAAAATCCGCAGTACGACGGCGTATTCATCTTCAACAACGATTATGCGGCGCTGCTGCCGGACACGCCTTCGCTGCAGGATGCCCCGCACGACGACCTATTGCGGGTCGAGAGCGAGCGCGGAGTTTGCCGGGTGATCTGCTTCCATCCCGATCATGATTTGACGCTGGCCCGCATGCTGCCGCAGGACATTGAACGCGTGGTGGACGCATGGACGGCGCAGTCCAGGGAGTTAGGCGAGCAGCAGGAAATCCGCTATGTTCAGATCTTCGAAAACCGCGGCGCGATGATGGGGGCCAGCAATCCGCATCCACATTGCCAGGTGTGGGCCACTGAACATATTCCCGACGGCCCGCGGATCGAGCGGATCGCCCAGCAGGAATATCGCGACGCGCATGGAACCTGCCTGTTGTGCGACTATCTCCAGCGGGAAGTGCAACTCGCGCAACGCATCGTTTGCCAGAACGACGAATTCGTCGCGCTGGTGCCGTTCTGGGCCGTCTGGCCGTTTGAAACGCTGGTATTGAGCCGCCGTCATGTCGGTTCGCTTCCGGAGATGGACCGATCGCAACACGCCGCGCTCGCGGACATTCTGAAGCGGCTGACAACGCGCTACGACAATCTGTTTCAGATCGGTTTTCCCTACACCATGGGCTTCCACCCAAGTCCCACCGATTTCCAGCCTCACCCGGAGTGGCATTTCCACGCGCACTTCTATCCACCTCTGCTGCGGTCGGCAACCGTGCGCAAATTTATGGTCGGTTTTGAAATGCTCGGCATGCCGCAGCGGGACATTACGCCGGAAAGCGCCGCGGAGAGATTGCGCGTGCTGAGCGACCTCCATTACACATTGCAGCGGTAGACGAGTCGCGCGAAATACATTCTGCCTGCAGGTCTATCACGATGCTGACCATTGGCCATTCCACGCTGCCGATTGACGTTTTCCTGCAAGCCTTGCGCGACAACCATGTTGCCTTGCTGGCGGACGTGCGAACCATTCCTCGCTCGCGGCACAATCCGCAATTCGGCATCGAGGAGTTGCCGGCTTCTCTGCGCTCAGCCGGCATCGAGTACCGCTGGATACAGACCCTGGGCGGCCTGCGCCACGCGCAGAAGGACTCCATCAATTCGGGATGGCGCAACCTCAGTTTTCGCGGATACGCCGACTACATGCAGACCGAGGCGTTCGCGGAGGCGCTCAGGGAACTCATGTCTCTGGACGCGCCGACGACGGCAATCATGTGTTCGGAGGCGGTGCCATGGCGCTGCCATCGGTCGCTGATTGGGGATGCCCTGCTTCTCCACGAACATTCCGTGGAAGACATTTTCGTCACGTCAGCAGGGAAGTCGCATCGCAAACCGCACACGCTCACGCCATTTGCCCGCGTCGAAGGCTCGCGGATCTGGTATCCGGAGACGCAGGAGATTCGTCCGCAAGGGACAGAATAAGCGAGAGCGATGTGCGCGGCGTGCTAACGCATATCGACGGCATGCACGTAATGCAGCCAGCAGGGCGGGAACCAGCCTGGCTGCTCTGGCCGGTTTTCATGGGCGGCGATTTCGCATTCCATATGCACAGGATTCGGAATGGGAGACGCAAACATGTAGTCGAGCCATTCGGGGTCTGCTTCCTCGCCGTTTCCGTGCCGCGACTGCCGGACACCGGTCATCCAGCGGTCGATCAGAATGTCCTCTAGTTTCCGCTCCATCTCCTGCTGGGCGGACAGCACCTTCGTCATGGCCGATGCGGGCGTCATCTCGCCGGTCAAAAACTGGAAAGAGAGCAGAGAAGGCAGTGCAAACGTCCGCTGCAATAAAAGGTCACGCGCAGCGTCGATCAGGCCGCGGTCCACCTTCGCGCTCTCGACGGTGTCCGTGGGAATCGGCCGCTCGATTTCAGGGGCCGGCAGCGCGTCCTGCAACAACTCCGGATACCGCAGCGGCTGGATGTCGACAAGAATCCGCTCCAGGGCAGCGGCAAAAATTGGATGATGCGGCAGGTCCTGCTTGGCCCTTGCTGCGCCGCTCAGCGCCAGATTCATCTGTTGCGCCGGCTCGGGCTGCTGCGGCTTGAACAACAGATAGCAAGCCGCCGCGGACACGGTCATCAGCAGGACGCTCAAGCCGGAGTAGTGAATCGCCGAGGGGGCGTCCGTTTTGGCGACTTCGCCCTGCCAAGGCCGCTGCGTGCGGTGCGGCG
>JAJZDO010000146.1 GCA_021805955.1 Acidobacteriota bacterium | reverse complement strand
ACGCCGCCTCTGCCAGACTCCCGTCCAGCGATACCACCCCGGCCACTACCGACTGCAACGCGCCGGGAATCGTCGGCTGCCCCGCGAAGCGAAGCCGCGCTACGCCGTCCGTCCCTGCCGCAATCACTCTCGTCCGAAACGTCTGCTCCACCTGGGCGCGCGTTCCTGAAAACTCAACCCAGCCTCTGCTCGCCGGCAGTGGCGCAACCGTAAATCCCGCCGCACGCAACCACCCACTCACCTTCGCCGCATCCGCAGCAGCAGGCCCAAATTGCACCGCAAATTCGCCTGGCGTCAACCACTGGTGATAACTTGCATTCCCCGGAGTCTGCTGCGCATCCAGCAGAGCATTCAGCGCCTTGGTCTGCGCTTCCGCGGGCTTCAATAGCAACAACACGCGCGAAACTACCGATGACGTTGGCGCAATACCAGACCCCGCGGAACGCGACGCCTGAGCATCCAACGTCGTCGGCCACGCAAACAGCACTGGGACCAGCATCATGACCAGGAGCGCAGCCTGAAACGCAAACCGTCGCAACCCTGAGAACTCCGCTCCAAGGGGATGCTCTCCCGCTCTGCTCTTCACCTCAGGCCCCATTCCATCCTTCTGTTGCATACGGATGCCAGGCATTGGCCGAAGGAACAGATCTGTCGCGCCCCGGAAAATTCACTCCGGTGCTTCCCGACTTTCCGACTCCAGCGATGGCAAAGATGATTGTAAAGCCGCCAAGGCCCCGGTCGAATACAACTTTTGCTCTTCCGCGGATCAACCAAAATACGGAGCCGACGGTCATCCATCGCAGATGGAAAATGCGCACCGAAGCGAATCTCTCGGCCTGCTGCTCCCATCCGGCTCCAAAGCTCCTGCAGGCCGACTTCACCGGCTCATCTCTCAATGCACAAAAATACTCTTCGGACACATCGCATGCACCCCGACATTCCCGTCCACCAGTTGCGTAATGTCCACGTCCACCGCCACGCTCGTCAGCATGTACGCCTCATCGCTGCTCAGGTGTTTCTCTGTCACCAGAAAGTCGATCATGTCGCGCACCGCCAACTTGGTCGCCGTCGTCAGGTCCGGGCTGAATCCCATCGAAATGTAGCTCGTCGGCGTCTCTGCCCGTGGCCACAACAGGTGCTGCTTCTTGTGCACCACAAATCGGAACGTCCCCGTAAGAAACGTCTCCATCGCCGTGATGTCTACCTCGCCGTTGCCCTGCCCGGCGTGCCCGTCGCCCGCTTCAAACAGCGCTCCAGCAGCATGCACCGGCAAATAGAGCGTCGTCCCGGCTACCAACTCCTTGTTATCCATGTTGCCGCCATGCATCCACGGCGGCGCGCTGTTGATTCGCCCCGCCGACTCCGGCGGCGCATCCCCCATGCTTCCAAAGAATGGATGCAGCGGAATCTCGATCCCCGGCGCAAAGTGCCCGATCATCTTCTTCCGATCCAGCGGAATGATCTTCGACCCTCCATACGGAAAATCGTTCGGCAGAAATCCCCGCCCCGGCGCAAATCCGTTGCACGCAAACGGCGCGTCGATGTCGATCTTCAGGATGTCCACCTCCAGCACGTCGCCCGGCTCGGCCTCGGCAATCGCCACTGGCCCGGTCAGAATATGCCCGCCCGGACCTTTGTCCTTCACTTCTTTGTAGATCGCTTCGTTGTAGCTCGGAATATCCTTCGCCGCAACGCCTTCTTTCTCCAGCCGCTCATCCGAACCACACGTGGAAAGCGTCTGAATCCGCACCGTATCCCCGGAATGCACCGTCAACACGGGCTTGGCATGCGCCCAGTAATATCCCCATGCCACCGTAGCTGGCGTTGCCAGCAGCGTCTGCGGCTCACCACTTTGCACGCCCTGCGCCATGCCAGTTCCCGACGCCAGCATCCCAACCGCGCCCAGCACCGCACCCGCCATCCGCTTCCCCCGCATACAAACCCTCCCCTCTCGAGTCTCAATCCAGGATTGCCTATATGGCACGATTATCCACCACGCTGCTGGCACATCCACCAACCATTTGCTCTCGATGCATCACGCGTTTTTCCTGAAGGAAGCTCGATGCGGGTCATTTTGTTGTGGGTGCTCGCAGATCTCCCTCGGCACCATACCAGCGCGAGATTTCCCTATCTGCAAGATGCTCTCGCTTACCGAGCGGAGTCCACCGAATGAACTTCCGATTGCGCGGCGAAATACCGATCGCGTAGCCAGAATGCGACATGGACGAGGCCGATCAGAGCCGGCACCTCAATCAGCGGCCCCACAACCCCGACAAAAGCCTCTCCGGAGTTCAACCCGAAGACTGCCACCGCAACAGCAATCGCAAGCTCAAAATTATTCCCCGCAGCGGTGAAAGAGAGTGTCGCGGATTGAGCGTAGTTGGCGCCCAGCTTTTTGCCCATCCAAAAGCTCACGAGAAACATGATGAGGAAGTAGAGGACCAGCGGGATTGCAATTCTCACAACGTCGAGCGGCAGTCGGACGATGAGATCGCCCTTTAGTGAGAACATGACAAGGATCGTAAATAGCAGCGCCACAAGGGTAAGCGGGCTGATCCGTGGAATGAAGCGAGTCCGATACCACTCCTCCGATTTCATCCGGATCAGTACAAAGCGTGTGGACAATCCGGCTGCAAACGGGATGCCGAGATAAATTCCAACACTCCTGGCTATCTCTCCGATCCCAATCTGGACAATGCTGCCTTCCAGTCCGAACCACCGCGGAATCACGGTCAGGAACACCCAGGCATAGAGACTGTAAAAAAGAACCTGAAAGACGCTGTTCATAGCCACCAACCCGGCCACGTAGTCCGTGTCGCCTTCCGCCAACTCATTCCAAACCAGCACCATTGCGATACAGCGAGCGATGCCGATCAGAATGAGGCCCCGCATATAAGCTGGCTCCCCACGTAGGAACACGATCGCCAACAGGAACATGAGCACCGGCCCGATCAGCCAGTTCTGCACCAGAGACAGTCCGAGAACACGCTTGTTTCGAAAGACATTGCCCAGTTTCTCGTATCTCACCTTCGCGAGAGGCGGAAACATCATGATGATGAGACCGATCGCGATCGGGATATTCGTCGTGCCGCTCTGGAAACGGTTGACAAGTCCGGCAGTAGAAGGAACGAAGTGGCCAATCGCAACACCAATGGCCATCGCCAGAAAAATCCAGAGTGTCAGAAAGCGATCGAGAAACGAGAGCTTCCTGCGGACAGCAGGAGCACAAATCTTCCCTTGTGTGAATGGCGTAGTGGACATCAGCACTCCTTACAGGATGCTTCTTGAACTGGAATGGGGAGCGGAGCTCCGTCGAGCAGCGCATATTTCGATGGGGAGCAGCAGGCCTTTGTGAGACGCACACGATCCGCCTGCATCGACTTGTCGTCTTTCAGCCAGCCCAGCGTTTGCTTCAGTATTTGAGCGGCTCCGATGTGTGGAGGCATGACGATCCGGTAATGCATCCACTTTCCTTCGCGTCGAGCCGAAACAATCCCCGCGCTGCGAAGATACGCCAGGTGTCGCGATATCTTGGGCTGCGGTCCGCCAAGAATCTCCACCAGGTAGC
>JAJZDO010000249.1 GCA_021805955.1 Acidobacteriota bacterium | reverse complement strand
CATCCATTGCCGGAAACAAAGGTAGGAGATTGGGCGGGCCGTTATGCGCCCAGAAGCAGCAGTTCGAACGATCTCTGGCACGGCAAACTTCCTGCCGAAGAGATACGAACATCGCGCCAGGCGTATTACGGATCGGTGACCTTCGTGGACGAACAGATCGGACGTATCCTCGAAACTCTCGAACAGAGGAAGCTGCTCGATGAGACGCTGATCCTGTTTCTCTCCGATCACGGCGACATGCTGGGCGATCAGAACCTCTGGCGGAAAGGCTACGGGTACGAACAATCGGCACATATTCCCATGTTGATGCGCCCGCCCTCCGGTATGGGTCTTGGATCCGCGGGACAATTGGTCGCAAATCCCGTCGAATTACGCGACGTTTTGCCAACCTTTCTCGATGCGGCCGACGCTCCCATCCCAGAAAGTATCGAAGGACAAAGCCTGCTACGACTCATCCGAACCAAGGGAGAGGGCTGGCGTCCCTACATCGATCTCGAACACAATATCTGTTACAGCGCGGCGAATCACTGGAATGGCCTGACGGATGGGCGCTGGAAATACCTGTATATGGCAATGGATGGAGAAGAGCAGTTGTTTCATCTGGAAAAGGACCCGCACGAGTTACACGATCTGGCAGGACTGCCGGAGTATGAAAACGAGTTGCGAACATGGCGTGGGCATCTCGTGGAACATTTGCAAGAGCGCGGAAATCTGTGGGTGCGGAACGGAACGCTCGTGCCCCGGCCGCAAGGCATGGCGTTCTCGCCCAACTTCCCTGGGTACGCGCCGGCAAAATACTCAGGCGCGTAGGTTTCGACAGCAGAACTTTGCCCTATTCCGTACAGTTCCGGCGTGGCCGCAAAGATTCTGCCGGTGGAAGCGCTGCGGCACGAGTAGCGCAAGAAAATATTATCGAATCCGCAGCCGCGGCATCTTACACTTGTTGGCGGAGAAGACCATGAGCACGAATGTCATCCGTGCCGGTTCTGAGGCTTGGCCGGAACTTCCTTTAGCAGCCTGGCAGGACACCTGCAGCACGCTGCACATGTGGTCCCAGATTGTCGGCAAGGTCCGACTGGCGCTGAGCCCGAAGCTGAACCATTGGTGGGAGGTTCCGCTGTATGTGAATGCCGTCGGGCTGACCACCTCGCCGATTCCGTACATGGACGGAATTTTTGAGATCCAGTTCGACTTCATCCATCACCGCCTGATCGTTCAGACGAATCGTGCCACCGGCGCGACGATGAAGCTGGAACCGCGCTCCGTGGCGGATTTCTACCGGGAGTTTATGGCGATGCTGGCATCGTTGGGAATTGAGGTAAAGATCTGGACGATGCCGGTCGAAATTCCCAACCCGATTCCGTTCGATCAGGATACGCAACATGCCTCGTACGATCCCGAATATGCCAACCGATTCTGGCGAATTCTGGTCAGTTGCGATTCCGTCTTCAAGGAATTTCGCGCGCGGTTCCTGGGCAAATCGAGTCCATCGCATTTCTTCTGGGGCAGCTTCGACCTTGCCTTGACGCGGTTTTCTGGCCGTCGCGCGCCGGAGCGCGTTGGCGCCGATCCAATTACGCGGGAAGCCTATTCGCATGAAGTGATCAGCGCGGGATGGTGGCCGGGAGGCGGGGACGTTGCTGGCGCCGCGTTCTATGCCTACGCCGCACCGGAGCCGGAAGGATTCTCGCAGCATGCGGTCAAGCCGGCGCAGGCTTTCTATCACCCGCAACTGAAAGAATTTCTGCTGATGTACGCCGACGTTCGACAGGCCGCTTCGCCGCGAGCCGCGTTGCTGGAATTTCTCCAGAGTACCTACGACGCCGGGGCGGACACTGGAGAATGGGACCGCACAGAGCTGGAAAAAGCGTCCTCCTGAAGCTGCCGGTTTCCTCTGGAATTTTTAGTTGCCTTAGCAACTAAAATGCGCATTTTTGACGTAGATGGTTGCTAAGGCAACTAATTCCGTCGGGCGTACCCAGACGGGCCCGAAAAAAGGAGCGCCACGATGTTTAAAAAAGTTGCGGTGGCATTCGATGAGTCACCCGAAGCCGGGCGGGCTTTTCGATCTGCGCTGGAATTGGCAAAACTGACCGCAGCGCAACTGACCATCATTACCGTGATTGAAAATCTGCCCGCGTACATCGGTTATGTGTCGGCCATCGCGCCTGATGTGCCCGTATTGCTGAAAAATGAGAAGCAGGCTTTCTATTCAGACCTGCATCGCAAGGCCAAACAGGCAGCCGAGGGAACAGGTATCGTCGTGCATTCTAAAATGATTGAAGGCAATGAAATAGAAGGATTGCTTCAACTCATCGACGATGTTTCTCCCGACCTCTTAGTCATCGGGCTTCGGCGTGAACCGGCAGGGCTCGGCGGGTTCATGGGTGGTACGGCGCATCGGCTGGCATTGCACACAAAATGTAACATCCTTGGGATTCGCTAGCAACCATTCCCGCCTGGATACACTCCCATCGACGAAGACGTTGTGCGGGGATACCCCGCGAGAAACACTTGCGTTACGAGTCTGCCATTGCTATGACGATAAACCGTAGTGAAACGTTTTTTTTGTGCGAATTTCCCATACTCGATTCCTTAGAAAATAAAACTTCTCTAAGCGAGCACGAAGAGCAATTGCTCAGGCGCGCTGAACGCGCGGAGAAAGCGCTGATCCAAAGCGAGAAGCTGGCCGCTGTGGGAAGATTGGCAAGCTCCATTTCTCACGAGATCAACAATCCGTTGGAAGCGGTGACGAACCTGCTGTATCTGGCGCTGAACCATGAGCCGCTACCGCCGGCCGCGCGACACTATCTGGAAACTGCGCAGAAAGAGTTGGCGCGGGTATCGCAAATTGCGACGCAGAGTTTGCGCTTTCATCGTCAGACGATGCATCCAAACCGCATCGATCCCGCGGAATTGATCGATTCCATACTCGGCCTCTACCATGGCCGTTTCGCCAATTCCACCATTCAAGTGGTGTGCAAATACAGATCGACCAGGCGTGTCTTGTGCTTTGAAAATGACATCCGACAGGTGTTGAATAATTTAATTGCCAATGCAGCGGACGCGATGCGCCAGGGCGGCCGGCTGATGCTGAGCAGCCACGATGGTACGGACTGGAAGACCGGGCGTAGCGGGGTTCGCATTACAGTCGCGGACACCGGGCACGGCATGTCAGCCGAAGTAAAAAAACGCATCTTCGAGGCCTTTTATACGACAAAAGAGGTGCATGGCACCGGCCTGGGGCTTTGGATCGCGCACGGAATTGTGGCGAGACATCATGGGTCTCTGACGCTGAAAAGCAGCCAGAAGGCGGGCTGCAACGGAACGGTTTTTACGCTGTTTCTTCCGGACAAACAAAACCCTTCCAAGCCGGCGCAATAACGAGAATCCCGGCAAGTACGTCCTTGAAAAAAGTAGCCGTTGGTCATCGAGCCAAGTTCTGTTTCTTTTGAAGCGGCAGATGTCGATATCATGGTCGCTTCCTCAATAGTCAAGTACTTCCGGCCAGGAGTTTCCTCAGAATTTTTCGCCCTGCCAGCCGAGCAGGAGATCCATCTGTAAACTTG
>JAJZDO010000551.1 GCA_021805955.1 Acidobacteriota bacterium | reverse complement strand
GATGGAGTCAGCGACGGAGCGAACCACGTGGACTTTCCGGCCTCCAGCCCGCATGTGCTGGCCTGCGGCGGCACGGAGATTACAACGAGTGGAACGACGCTGACGAGTGAAGTGGTGTGGAATGACGAGGCGCAGGGCGGAGGCGCCACGGGCGGGGGTGTGAGCGCGGTCTTTCCGCTGCCGGCCTGGCAGGCGAATGCAAACGTGCCGGCGCCTTCAACCAGTGGCGGTGGCCGCGGAGTGCCGGATGTGGCTGGTAACGCCGCGCCCGAAACCGGATACGAGATTCAGGTGGACGGGCAGTCAGAAGTGGTGGGCGGCACCAGCGCGGTGGCGCCGCTGTGGGCTGGGCTGGTCGCGCTGATGAATCAGCAATTGGGCAAGCCGCTTGGATTTCTCAATCCGCTGCTGTATCCGCTGGTTGGCACGCCTGCCTTTCACGACATTACGCAGGGCAATAATGGAGCGTACAGCGCGGGCCCGGGATGGGACGCATGCACGGGTCTGGGGTCGCCGGTGGGCACCGTTTTACTGCGAGCGTTACAAAAATAATAGTGGATCACTGCGGGCTAGATGCAAGGACGGTGAGATGGTGATCCGAGATGGCAGGTAGGCCGCTGAAACCGATTCTGCGCTTCAGGGGACTCGCTTATCCTCCGATAATGCGATGCATGCGATTGATCTGCCTGGCGGGGGTGATGCTTTCAGCAGCTGCGGCTCAGGCCTCGCGACTTACCATGGAAGGGTTCGTAACGCAGGCGAACTCGCCGGTTAATTTTTCCATGGGATCACAGCGCGTGACGATCAGTGAAGATACAGTATGCGATAAGTTCAATACTACGTCAGCCATAAAGATAAGAGAAATAACTCGATATCTCATCGTAATGCGTCGTGACTTTACGTTACAGATCAAAACACGTGGATCTGTAATGCAAGGTGTGCCCTGCAATCAACTGCATCTAACAATTGGTTCGATGGTCCGGGTTAGTGGAGATAACGGGATCAATACCAGATCCTTGCATGCCAAACATGTCACTTTATACCAGATACAATTCCAGCAGAAATTCTCGGACATTCGCGCTCCGAACGTTTGGAAAAGTGCGGCGCTCTTGGAAGAAGCGCCTCACTTGGTATCGGCGAAAGGGTCTTGGTCTGGAACCCTTTGGCTCGATGGATTTCCGATGGTCATTTCGCCAGGTGTCTACATATTCAGAGCTCCCGAAGGGACGCATACTGTCTATCGACCGTCCGGACTATTCTCAAGTCCGCGGCTACGGGCTAGCAGCAAAAAATCAGTTGCGATGCTCTTAACAGAAAATACCTTTAAGCCCAACATTTGGGCCTCTTATCATCGCATGAGCATAGAAGAGGGCCCCCTTCGCATTTCACAGCTTAAACTATGGCCGAACTTCACAAGTCCAGAAGAAGAAAGGTTCCAGGAAAGCCATTCTCCAGCTTTAGAAAATTTGATATCGGGGGCCCTGTCCGATAAAGCCTCACAAAGTTATGTCTCAGCTATAGGAGAATCGCTAGTCCCTAGTTATCAGGAAGAATTACAAACACGCGACACAACAAAAATAAGATTTCAATTCATTATCGTTAAAGCCACGCAAAGGAGCTCTCTCCGGGAACCGGCCGGTAGGGGAAAACTATCGCTCCCAATGGACACAATTGCGGATAGCGTAGCGATTGCATATCCTAACGGTACAATACTCGTTGCCGATACGGCCATTTCCCGGCTGACAAGCGAGGCTCAACTGGCAGCACTGTTATCTGATTGCATTACATCGGTTATCCAAAAGCACGAATATATCGCAAACACATCACGGACTGACTCCGGCTTTGCTGGCGGTTCGGACATTCCGGATTTCTCAAGATATGTTATGGCTTTAGGATTTCATGAACAGACCTTGCGTATTGGCATACGGCAAATGTATCTGGATGGCTATGACATACGAGAGGCGCCCTATGCTTGGGCAGTAGCACAGGGTAAGCGCGCTAATAATCCAATTATTGACTCAAAGAATCCAGATAAAGAAATACCTTGGTATACAGCTTATGCCTTTAACTATATAAGCCAGTATTATGGCGATATCGATTATAGTAAACTGAAGATTGGGCGCAAGGATTATCAGCGTTTTTTGCGCAACCTGAAAAAATCTGACCCACAAGCGTTTGTGTCGAAGAATAACTAGGCCAGGTATTATGCGTTGGCTGCGAATAATGAAATACCATGAAGTGTCAAGCATCAGCGATATGCCTACTATTTGAGATGGTAACTGTTGGCAGCGTATGGGTTTTAAGCGCAAAGGCGTTGATTGATGGATTGGGGAAAAATTGCCGGAGCTTGATTGTGCAATTGAGGGTACGCCCAGTTCGCTGCTGCCGCTGTGCGTCGACCTGGACGGAACTCTAATTAAATCGGACACGCTGCTGGACGCGCTGTGTACGGTGGCGCGGGTGCAGCCGTCCGCGGTGCTGCGTCTGCCCGCCTGGCTGCTGCGCGGGAAAGCCGCGGTGAAGAGGGAGCTGATGGCGCGCGCTCCGCTGGATGCGGGGCAGTTGCCATATAACGAATCGCTGGTTGTGTATCTGCGGGAGCAGGCCGCGCTTGGCCGGCCGCTCTACCTGACAACAGGCGCGGATTACGGGTTGGCGCACCGCGTGGCGGATCATCTAGGAATCTTCAGCGGTGTGCTGGCGAGCGATGGCAACACCAACCTGACAGGTTCGCGCAAACTGGAACGCATTCGGGGGGAGTTCCCCGCCAGTGGCTTTGCGTATGTCGGGAACAGCCGCGCAGACTTACCGCTGCTGCGCGCTGCGGCCGAGCCCATGCTGGCAAATCCAACTATTCCCTTGACGGCGACGCTGCCGGCGCAGAGGCTTCCGATCGTGCGCGTGTTCCGCGACCGAGCCCCCGTGCGGAAGACCTTGCGCCGTACGATTCGCGCGCACCAGTGGGCGAAGAACGTACTCATTTTTCTGCCGCTGCTGCTGGCGCACAATCTTGTCGCTGCAAAGGTGCTGGCTGCGCTGATTGCATTTTTCAGTTTCAGTCTGACGGCATCGAGCACATATATCCTGAACGATCTGCTGGATCTTTCAAGCGATCGATCGCACCCAACGAAAAGGCGCCGACCGCTGGCTGCCGGAGACATGCCGGTGCTGATTGCAATTGCGATCGGGCTGGGACTATTTGCCGGAGGACTGGTGCTGGCTCTGCTGCTGCCGCCGGCATTTCTTGGCTGGCTGTTGACGTACTGTGCCGTCACGCTTGCTTATTCGCTGTACTGTAAGCGGATTGTGATTGTCGATGTCATTATTCTGTCGGCCTTATATGCATTGCGCATTCTGGCGGGCGCTGCGGCTACCGGTGTGGCCGTCTCTGACTGGATGGCCGGATTCGCCATCTTTTTCTTCTTCAGCCTGGCACTGGTCAAGCGCTTCAGCGAACTGGAAAATCTGCGGGCGCGGGGCGCCAGCCACGCGAGCGGGCGTGGATACATGGTGCGCGATATGGAACAGTTGCGCGCTTTTGGAACTTCCAGCGCGTTTGCGTCCATCAT
>JAJZDO010000240.1 GCA_021805955.1 Acidobacteriota bacterium | reverse complement strand
CGAACCGGTATTGGTCACGATGCAGCATCGGCCACTTTCGCAAGATGCGAACGATGACATGGTGCTGGATGTCGCCATCAACGGCAGAGCGGATGCAATCGTGACGAACAACACCAAGCACTTCCGTGATGCCGCCAAACAGTTTCGCATCCGCGTACTGACACCAGCCGAGCTATTGAGCGAATTCAGGAAGAAGGGATAGAAGATGCCTGCAAACCAAAAGAAAATCATCGTGAGTAAATTTCCGCTCCGACTCATGCCATCGGTCCGCAAAGTTGCGGAGCAAATCTCGCAACGTGAGGGCGTTTCTCTCAACCAGTTCATCAACGTCGCTGTGGCTGAAAAACTTGCGCATCTACAACACGAGGAATGGTTGGCGCGAAGGGACAAGGTCACGGACGCCTCCATCGAAAAGGCACTGCTAATTCTTGACCGTCCCACTGGTCGTCGTCCTGAAGCGGGCGATGATCTGCCAGAGGGTTACATATCGGTTCGCCGCAAATACGGTGACAAGAAGATAGCCCGAAGCGCATCCGGCCATTGATGTGCAGGTACTTGCGATTGCCCGCACGATCCGCTGTGATTACAGACTCGGCCCGAAGTCGTACCCGTAATTCATCTCATGCCTGGGCTCCGGCTGCCGCACCCTCTGTGCGGGCATCTTCTCCACACCATGCTCGTGGGCAGCCGGTTCTGGTTTCAGTTCTCTGGCCAGTTCCGTGGCTGACTGGCGCGCGGTCGAGATGCCAAGGGATTCCCGCAACTGTTCCCGGTCGGTGGTCACAATGGCAATCTCTTCGCGACCACGCGATGCGGCCACATAGAAGAGTTCCTGTTTCATCGCATCGGCGGAAACGATGACCCGATCCACCGTCTTCCCTTGACTGCGATGTGCGGTGACGGCATAGCCGTGGGAAAACTCATGATAGTTCGCAGGGATGGTTCTGCCATCTTCCAGATGAATGCTCTTGCCTTCCACATTCCGCACCATAACCAATTCGCCATTCGTGGCGTGCAACTCTGGACTGCGGCGATTGCCCGTCAGCAGAAGCCTGTCGCCCGCAGCAACTTCTATCGGTTGACGTTCATGTACGGAATAGGCCCATGCCTGCTTTGTTGCCAGTGATACATCCTGACCGCGTTCGTTGCGAGCAATCAGAGCATCACCATCCACGCGACGGACTTCCAGCGATTCGTGTCTATCGATGCCATGCGTCGCACGATGGAAATGCAGGATCTGCCCTTCGTGATAATTTGCGGGATCGCGCTTCTGCGCTTCTGTCCATTGCAGAGGCGCATGACGTTCCACCATTGCTCCTGCTGCAAGCTCGCCACGTTCTTTAAGATCGTGCCGGATGGCCTCTGTCATCCGGCCAATCTCTTCATGTGTGGCAGCGATCACGAGAACGCGCCGGTCTGGATTGGCCGTCATTTCGCGATAGATGTCCGCGACCGTTTGCGCACGTTCGATGGCTGGCACCTCACGCACGGCCCCGAGTCGCTCCAGTTTCTGGAAACCCTGTTCCGGTGAGTCGCGCAGGGTTTGGATGGCATCTCGATATTCCGCATGTGTCTGCCGCTGGACTCCAGTCAGGGACACGCTCTGCATCCTGGATTCTCGTTCCAGAATGCGCAGAGCGTCCGAGGCTTCCACGCTTTGAATCTGCCGTGTATCGCCACAGAAGAGGATGCGTGCATGTTCGCGCTCTGCCAATTGCAATAGCCCTTCCATTTGACGGCCAGAAATCATGGCTGCCTCATCGACCACAAGCATGTTGCCGCGAAGGGACGCTTGCGCCGTATGATCTTGCAACAGCCGCGCAATTGTCATGGCATCGCCAAACCCAACTTTCTGCAATTCCTCCACCGCGCTCCGCGTTGGCGCAACCGCCATCACCCCGCGTCCAGCTTCGTGCAACCCACGATCAATTTCCTGTAACGTTGCCGTCTTACCGGTTCCAGCGGCCCCGCGCAGATTGATGGCAAAATCACGCGAGTCCAAAACCCTTTGCACGGCTTGTTTCTGTTCCTCACGCAGATGCGCGGAAGGCGCGAAGGAACGACCATCGCCCAGGGATTCATACCTGCCGACGCCCCGATCTATCGTGGCAATGATCTTCTGCTCACGGTCGAGGCTCTCGCGAGTAGCAAGGTCATGCCCGGCACGAAGTACCGAACCCTGCATCTGTTCCATTTCCAGCGTGCCGCGCAGTTGTCCGAGATCGATTTGTCCCCGGCCATGCCGCAGTGCTTCCGTCAGGAGTACATGGTCGCGCACCACGGAATGACGCTCGAAAATATGCTCCTCGGCGTATTCCAGAGACTCGGATGTTCGTGACAGTTGCGGGCCAAGATGCCGTTCCTGCTCCAGCGCATGTTCCCGGACATTCTGGAGTACCCGCCTTTCGCCTGGAGTCAATCGCGACTGCTGCTGTTCGCGCAGGTGCTCGGTCGAGATTTCCGTCAGCTTGTCCGCGCGTGTTTCGCGCACCAGGACAGCAACTTCATTGTTCGTAGGCTTGCGGCCATGCTCCTGTGTAAACTGCTCGATGGCTACATCCCGCTGCGCACTGCGCTGGCTGTATTTCTCCAGCAACTCAGGAGAGCAGCCGCGAATCTCGAACCCGTAATCCCGGCCTCTGGAATCGCGCCTCAACTCGATTTCGTATCCCAGGCTGCGCACTTCCCGCGCCAGCGCATTTCGGTACACTTCCGTCAGATACGCCCGCCGCTCATACAAACCCCATGCCTGCAACGCCTTCCAACGGCCTTCCACGCCGTCATAGGTCAGGTTGGCGGCAACGGCATGCGTATGCAGTTGCGGATCAAGTTCCCTGCTGGCATCATGTCGATAAGTGGCGACAACCCAATTGCCCGTGGTGCGATCTTCCTTCGCGCTATTCATGCGAACCCTTGTGGCCGCATAATTCTCCGCTTCAGCCAAGGCTTCGCGCACCGCCTTGTCATGAGCTTCTATCAGCCGCTCATCTCCACCCACGAGTGCCTGAACGGAAACCGACTTAGGCGCAGAGAAGGTTAGATCATAGAAAGAACGCGCCTTGCTCTGTTCTGCCCCATCCTCACCCATGCGGTCTGCACTGTGACGTGGCCGGAGATATTCTTCTGTCTCAGGATGCAGCCCCTCACGGATGGCCTCGAATTGCTCGCGCGTTACTTCACCACGAAGACCAAGCAACTCCGCGCCGCGACCATGCCACTCGCCCTGTATCTTGCGCTGCTCATCGTAGTAATCGCTGTGTTCCAGATGCCGTTGTGCATACCCACCACCACCCGACATGGCCCGAATCGTCAGCATGAGCCGACGCTAATGCTGTTCGAGATTACGATGCAAGCGGCTTATCGCAGGAGAGAAGATTTGAAAACAGATGGGATTGGCAGGGAACGGCTGGAGCAACCAGGTCAGTTCGCCTGCTCGGATTCACGTCTTTTTCGTAGAGCATCCCGCTCCAGGAAAAAGTCAATCAGTTTCTTGCTCGCCCGAAAGTTCGTGCTCCTCAATTTCTGCATGGCGTCTGGAAGATCGGCCAGGTGGTGTTCGGCGGCAAGATCGAGAA
>JAJZDO010000546.1 GCA_021805955.1 Acidobacteriota bacterium | reverse complement strand
TTTCCATCTGGCCCTGGTCGAGCGTCTTGCGAACAGCATTGTAGATAAACGTTTCGGCGTAGGGTTGCTCCGGCGCAGGGACAATCTCGGCAAAGGTGACTGTCATGCTGGCGGCAATCTTGGCATGGAGAGGGCTCGCCGTACCGTCTTCCAGATGCGCGACTCCATGAACCACATACGTGTCGGAGCCGGAGGTGGAGCGATGAAAAGGCCAGCTGAAGCCGTCGAATCGGATCGGCAATCCAGCCAGCGTGACGTAGCAATCGGGCCGAGGATTGCGCAGACGCAGTGCGGCTTCGCGCAGATAGCTGGTCAACTCTGGCAACAGAGAGGGCTGGTTGCAATCGAATGTAGAACTCAATTCAAGTGGTAGCGTGCGGTCGCCGGCTGTATTTGCGTGCAGGCCGAACGTGAAACAGGTTGTCGGCTCTCCGTGAAAATCCGCGCCTGCGCGGGTGGACAAAACGACTAAGCCAGCAGTTTGCGCCGCAGTCTCTATTGCGGCCGTAAGAGGAAGCTTCATTGAATGGGTTGAACTTTCCGTCATGGTTTTGACTGCTTATCCTGTGCTTAGTTTACTAGGATTGTCACGGTTGGCACGCGGAGAGTGAGCCCTCTTCATCATTTGATTTCAGCTTTACCGGCGAAAACATGGTGCTGCCGCAGGACAAGATTGCCATCGCAGTGCTGACCAAACATGAAGCCGTGGGTGCGGCAAGCGCAATCGCCGACAATCTCAAGGCTCTGCTGGTGGGCGCCTCCAGGCGCAGCGAACCCAAATATGGAGCAAGCGCGGCAGATATCTATCGGGCCCTGAGTAATTGGACCCGGTAACCAGGCTTAGAACCGCAGCAGGTATGTCAGCTTCAGGTAAATGGTTTTGCTGTCGTTCATCAGCGAGGAGTACGTGGGCGGCAGGATGGGATCGCTAGTGTTGCAAAGGCCGTTTGTATCGCGAGTACAAAGAGCACGATTAATGTTGGCGAAATTTCCGATATATCCAAAATAGATGGCCGTGCCAGGATGCGGCAGATAGGTAAACAATGCGTCCGCGAAAAGGTCTTTCGAGTTTGTCGCACTGGTGTATTGAGGATTGGGCAGCGTGGAGATATATTGCCCGATCAGGTTAAAGGAGACAGCTTTCGTCATCTGGTAGTTCCAGCGCGAAATTAACTCGTGGTTGTCATAGACGACTGCGCCGTTCGAAGGACTAGTGAAGTGTGTATACACATAATCGTTTTGCAGGTCGATCGATCCGATCGGCTTGATTTCCAGGTTCAGATTCGGCGAAGTTACATTGACTGGGTCGGGGCCGCTGTCAGCCGGAGGAGAATAGTTGATGACTGTGCCAGTATAGACCCCGCCACCGACAGCAATGTAGGGCAGGGGCGAGCTATAGAAATTCACGCCGCTGGTATGGCTGTGATATTCCACATTGTGAGTCAGGATGGTGTAGTCCACAGGGCGCAGACGGTCCTGCCCAAGATCGACGTTGGCGGAAATGGATGTGCGGTACTTAAAGTTCACGCTGTAGGCAGGATTGATATAAAAGTCGAGAGGCAATCCGGTGTGGTCCCAGATCCGCTCACTGTATATACCGGGGCCGTGGGAAAGAATCCATCCGCGCTTTGGCCGAAAGGTATAGGCGTAATAGCCATTTGGTTCACGCACGTCTGGACGCCGGAAAAAACCAGTGTCAGTGACATATCCAGCCGATGTGTCGTTGTAGGCAACCCACCAGATTTTATGCAAATCGGAGTAACTTAGCTGTTGCGAATAGACTTGTCCGCTGCAAGTCAAGGTAAGCACTTCGCATTCCTGTTCCCCGGAGGTATGGTTGCTTATATTTTTGGTCGCAGAGGTGATGATCTGGCCCGTCAACGTCCAGCGGTTCTTCAAACGGGAGCGATAATCGAACCCTCCCGCACGATTGAAGGAATCCAAATATTCCCGGTCAGCATAAATCAGGCCTACATTCGACAAGGCCCCAACGTCGCGGTTCACGCGCGCGAGATAAAAGTGGGCACGGGTCCCGAACTCAGGATTTCCTGGAGGGACAGCCTGGCCCGGATTGCGATCGTCCACGCCCAGGATTCCCAGCGCCCATGGGCCCAGCTTTCCCGTAAGTCGCGCTCCGTACTGCGGCAACACGATATTGTTGGTGTAATACAAGCTGATGGGGGTCATGAAGTAACTGCTGTTCTCAATGAAGAACGGCCGCACCTCTGGAAAGTATGGCGGAAAACGCTGGTTGGGCGTGGCCGGATTGTCGATGCCCACCTGGCTGAAGTCCGGATTGAGAGTTGTGTCCAGTATCAGGCTGTTGTGCAGGATGAACTTTGCGTCCAGCCCGGCATAGGCTTGCAGATGCTTGTGTTGGAAATAGGGGTTAACCGGATTGACGGTATTCAACTGGCGCAGGTTGCGGCCCAGCACATAGGGTTCAAACTGCAGGTTTTGGCCGTGCGCAATGTTCATAAAGCCGTCGGCCTCAATGTCCTGGGTCAGACGTCCGGCCACATTATGGGTATTCCTCGGCCAAAACACTAATTCGTTGTCGTGCGATATGTTACGTTCCAGAATGATGCCCCAGGTCCGCATCTGGTTGGGGTCAGCCTTGGCGAAATAGAGGCTGGCAAATGGTATTCGCATCAACACGGCATATCCATAGGGCGTGCGCTTTCCCCACGTGTCCCACACCGTGTCGAAGGAGTAGTCGGCACCATTCTGCTCGCTGTACAGGGCATCTGCTTGAATGCCCAAGGCGTTCGTCTTGAATATGAATGCTCGACGCTGATCGTGAAATGTATCCAGCATGATTTCGACATTGTCATCATCACCCAGGGAATCCCGAGCGAGCATGTGTGCCCGGATGAGTTTCGGTGTTTTGTCGTGGCAAACAAAAGCGACGTACAAGTACTTATGCGTGTATCCCAGATAGGCCACTGTTGGCTCGGTCGATGGCTTGCCGTCGTCCGGATACCGCTCCACGAAATGGCTGATTCGCAGCATTTGCCGCGCGGCGTTCGATCTGGCTGGCGCTACCAGGAAGTCGCTTAAGGTGGGTGCAGAATCCAGTTGCGGCACGGTGACATGTGGCGGATGGCGCACGTAACCATGCATGCGAAGATTCAGAGATAGTCCCGGCGCGGACGGTAAGGAACCAGCTGCCGCCAAAGGGTCCGCCCCTGGAATTGCTTTACTGCCAGCGGAAAACGCCTGGAGGCAAAGGCATTGCAAAAACACAGCCAGAGCCATCAGTCGTCTGCATGAGCTTCGTCGCGTCAATCGGTTTGAGTGTCCTTAGGTGGTGAGCGAATGGAGGCTACATTCCATTGTAGGGGAGTGATCGTGGCGATTCCACACGCCGCTCCGGCCTCGATCGGAACAACCTATTGAGCCACCGTGCTTAGACGTATTCGGTAGGCGAATGGGTCGAGAAACGGCGATGACCGAGATGATGAGAACAAACGATTAAAAAAGCTGGCTCTGTTTCCGGGGCTGCTCCAGGCCGAAGTGCTGGTAGGCCAGTCGCGTGGCGACTCGTCCGCGCGGCGTGCGGTCTAGAAAACCAATCT
>JAJZDO010000090.1 GCA_021805955.1 Acidobacteriota bacterium | reverse complement strand
TCTCGGCGATAGTCGCTGGCCGTAAACGTGGTTCCCTTGCTCGACGGACCGACGATTTGCAGGTAGTCTCCGCCCGCTTCATGCAGGTAGTGGGCATGGGCGGCATGGGTTTCCAAAGTCTTGCTCGCCAACGCCGGATCGATCGGAGCAGTTCCACTGGACAATGCGACGAAGGCAAGATTGTGCTTCCCCAGCGTGTCTTTGAGCGCGTGCGGATCGGGATAATCATCCAATACATTCGCAAGCAGCTGAATCCCGGGATATCCCAGTGCGGAAATCTCTTCGATTGCCTGCCGATTTTTTCCCTTCCATGGAATGGGTGCATATCCGATTCGTATGTCCGCCGCTCCGTGATGCAATGGCAGATCGAAATACGACAAATCCGCAGGCGGATACAGCAACGCAGGGCCCGCAAGAGCGCGCGCCGCGGAACCCGGAACGGCAGCGGCAGCGGCGACAGCGCCGAGGCCCGCAAGAAAATGACGACGTGAAGAAGACATTCAAAACACTCCTTCCAGCAGAAAGTTGGCCAGTCCTTTATACCATCGAAATCCGATGCCGCCGCGACCAGAGCCCGACATCTTCAGAGGAGATGCAATAGCTCTACTCACCGCGCCCATCACAGAAGCGGTGACGCCGGAGACATGCCAGTTCCTTCCCATCACGCATCCCAACGCGTGAAACCGGAGTGGACTGCTTCGGCGCGTCAGGAACTCCGATGCGCCGTATTCCTGCGCGAAAGCCTCAGAGACTGCCGCGCGCAGCTTTCCGGCAGCAGCGCTTACTCGTGGACTTTTACGACAAAGTAGGTCACGCTGTGACCTTTGGCAATCGTCATCTGGTGCGGCGTGTTCGGTGAAATATGAACCACGTCCCCCTTGCCCAATTGCTGCGTCACTCCGCCTTCGACTTTCGTCCCCTGTATTTCACCGGGCGCCGTCGTCTTGGCATCCACGACTGTTCCGCCGGTCGTCAGCCCCGCATCTCCATCGACAATGAAAAAGATGTCCGCGTCGCGCGCATGCATTTCGGCGCCCCCGCTACTCGTTCGCACCGTCAGCATGGTGAAATGCCCCGGATACTTCTCCAACGTTTCCGCCGCAATGCCTGCCCTATCAGAAGTCGCCTGTTGCTCCAGCTTCTGCGCCATCTGCCGCAACTTCGCGGCGGAATAATGATTCGCTCCCCCGCTCTGAGCCACTGCCGTCGCCGTCAATGCCATCGCCACCATCCCCCAGATGAGTTTCATTCTGCTTTCTCCTCGAATCGGCATTCCGCCACCCAAAAAACTCGATACACCCCATGCGTGTTGCCCCGTTTTTGACCGCCCGCAACGGATACCCGCGCCCGGTGCTCGCCAATCCAGTCAGCGCATATCTTTGATCGGAATTGGGTCCATGTCGTTGTAAACCTGGTTCTCGCCGCCCATGCCCCAGCAAAACGTGTAGCTGTTTGTTCCCACGCCGGCATGCATCGACCATCCGGGAGATATGGCCACCTGCTTGTTCGCGATAACCAGGTGACGCGTTTCCTGCGCTGGGCCCATCAGATGAATCACCCGGTCATCCGCCGGCATACTGAAGTACAAATAAATTTCCGAGCGCCGCGTGTGGGTGTGGGGCGGCATTGTGTTCCACACGCTGCCGGGTTGCATCTCCGTAAAGCCCATCACCAACTGGCAGCTTCGCACGCCTTCCAGATGGATGTGCTTTCGGATCTGGCGCGCATTGGCGGTTGCGGAAGCTCCCAACGAAACCGGTTCCAGTTCCTCGCGTTTCGACAACCGGGTCGGGTATTCGACGTGGGCCGGGTAGCCCAGCAGATAAAACTCCGCAGGACGCGCAGCGTCTTCACTCGTAAAGACGATCTCGTGCTTGCCGCGACCGATGTACAGACAATCGAGATGGTTCATCTCAAACGTGTCGGAGTCGACGCGCACTTCGCCCTTGGCCCCAATGTTCAACACGCCGAGTTCGCGCCGTTCTGTAAAGAAATCCGCCCGCAATTCCGGATAGGTCGGCAATGCAAGCGGCGACTGCAGTGGCACTGCGGAGCCGATTACGGTCCGATCCAAGTCCACATACACGTTCCGGATCTTGCCCGGCTGGAACAGGTCTTCCAGCAGAAAGGACGCCCGCAGTTGGTCGGTCGTCATGGTCGCATAACGGATCTGGTCTGGCATCTGGAGTATTTTCATCAACACCTCATAGTCTGTTTAGCGGCTCGATCCAACCTGGCGTTCTGACGGTTTGAATCAGCGCAAATGAGATCGAACTGTGCATGTGGAACCACGCTTTTCCGGCAGGGATTTGGCCTCGATCCGTTCCCTTTTCGGAGTCACATAACGAATGAGTGGATTCACAGAACATCGCTAGACGAGAATCAGCTCAATATTCAGATCGCGCAGGGCGGCTGCGATTTCCGGCCGTAGATTTGTATCGGTGATGACCTGATGCACTGCCGTCGTCGGTACGATGCGGGACAGACTTCTGCGCTCGAATTTCGTTGAATCGCAGACCGCCACCACTTTTGCCGCCGCTTTGACCATGGCCCGGTTCACCCGCGACTCCAGCAGGTTCGGGGTGGTCAGTCCAATCTCCGTATCGAAGCCATCGACTCCCAGGAAAAGAATGTCGGCGTGCATTTCTTCCAGCATGTCTTCCGCCAACGGGCCAACCAGGGAGAAGGAATTCTTTCGCACGATCCCGCCCGTAAGGATCACGTCAAAGTGGGTCCCCGTCAGCTCCGCGGCGATATTGACGCCATTGGTGATTACCGTCAGGTGCGAGAATTTCTTCAATGCCTGGGCCACAGCCGTAGTCGTCGTGCCGGAGTCGAGCATGACGCATTGTCCTTCCTGGACCAGCTTGGCGGCTGCGTTCGCAATCCGCATCTTCTCGCTGCGATGGCTTTTTTCTTTTTCCTGCAATGTCGGATCGAACAACGCGCCGGGTTGCGCCGGCAATGCGCCCCCGTGGCTGCGCTGCAGCAGCCCCTTTGCCTGCAAATAGTCCAGGTCTTTTCGAATTGTGATCTGGGAGATACCAAGAGATTGGGAAAGATCCCGTACGAGAACGCGGCCCTTGCTCTGTGCGAGCGCCAATATATGCTGTCTGCGCTCTTCAATCAGCATGGGGTCGCTATCCAACGTCGTCAAAGAATCATCCGGCGATCTATTTGGATTTCGGCCACCTTTCAGCACGGTGCTCATGACTGGCCTCCTGTAGAACTGCTGCTTCTCTTTCGCAATATCTTGCTGCCAATCCATTATTCACGAAATTTCGCTGTGGCAACCGTTTATCATCGCGCGTAATCCGTCGATAAGGTTTGGAAGGGGTTGCGGCGAGGGGGATTTGGATCGCCGGCAGGAGTTCATGCGGCGCATCGGGCCCGCAGAAAAGCTGCAACGGCCTCTGGAGGCCGCTTCTGGCACCCTGATTTCCTTGTTCCTGTACGCTGGTTTTTGAAACGGATGGATTGGCGTGAGTCGGGTTCTCGTTGACACTGTTTTCCACCGGTTGATATAGTTTTAGTAGGGAACGAAGCGGCCTAGGACTCACGTGCTCCGTTTCCCAATCCAGGGTTCCTATCTTCCCCGGCTCACATCCTCGATTTGACCTGTTGCTCAGGTACCCGCCCAGGGGTCGATTTCCGACTTTCAGGCGACGGCACCGCTGCCAGTGCTTGATCGAACGGCGAGAGAGCGAGTGAGAGAAGCGCCCGGATTTCACGTCCGGCTGAGATGCCAATTCGACAGTCAGTCGCCGCGGCGACCGCAGCCGGCATGAATGGACGATCGACAGTTTCCGAGAAGAAACCGAAGGTCGCCCGATACGGAGCGCCAACGCGCCGTATGAGTCTGGAGCCCCCTGCCCTATGGTAGATGTACTCAATCCCGAACACACTGCGAGCAAAACCCTGAACACGACATTGGAAGCCAACGAACTCACAACCCTTGAGACGCAAACCGAAGCGCCGGAAAACAACCACCACATTTCTGCCGCGGCAGAGACCCAACCCACAGATCAGCAACCTCACGAGCTTGCGTACGCGGAGCATGTCGCGGCACCCGAGCACGTAGAGCATCCCGCCGAAGAGCACTCCCAGCCGAGCGTCACGACACAGGACCAGGCGTCGCACGATGCTTCTTCCCAAGAAGAAGAGATGGATTTTGGCGCGCTGCTGGAGTCGTTCGAGCATGAGCAGGCTGCTCAAGAAGCGGCGCAAGCTGTCGATGGCAACGTCGTCGCAGGCAGGGTCATCAAGCTGACCGACAAGCATGTGGTCGTCGACGTGGGCCTGAAGTCCGAGGGTGTGATCCCGCTGGAGCAGGTACTCGACCACACCGGGCAGTCGAAACTGCAACCGGGCCAGACGATTGAAGTGGTGATCGAGCGCGAGGAGCCGGGCGGCACCTATCTACTCAATTACGACAAGGCATTGCGCCATCGCGTGTGGGACACGATCGAGAAAGCCGCCAATGACAAGACACCTGTCAGCGGGCTGGTAGTCAGCCGCGTGAAGGGCGGGTTGACGGTGGACATCGGCATCAAGGCGTTTTTGCCGGGTTCGCAGGTGGAAATCCGGCCAGTGCGCAATCTGGAATCCTACATTGGCCAGACCATTGACGTTCGCGTGATCAAGCTGAACAAGAAGCGCGGCAACGTGGTGGTTTCTCGCAAGGAACTGCTGGAGAATGAAGTCTCGCTGAAGCGCACGGTGACGCTGGACCATCTGGAAGAAGGGACCATCCTGACCGGAACGGTGAAGAACCTGACCGAGTACGGCGCGTTTGTGGACCTGGGCGGCATCGACGGACTGCTGCACGTCACCGATATGTCCTGGGGCCGCCTGACGCATCCTCGCGACCTGGTGAATGTGGGCGATGAAATTCAGGTGAAAGTGCTGAAATTCGACCGTGAAAAGCAGCGCATTTCACTCGGATTCAAGCAACTGACTCCCGACCCATGGCTGGACGTGGCGGAGCGCTATCCGATTGGCGCGCGCGTGCGGGGACGCATTCTGAGCGTCACCGACTACGGCGCTTTCGTGGAACTGGAACAAGGGATTGAAGGTTTGGTCCACGTTTCAGAAATGACCTGGTCGAAGCGCATGAAGCACCCGACGAAGCTGGTGAAGCCGGGCGATGAGATTGAGACCATCATTTTGAACGTCAACCCGGCGGACCGACGCATTTCCCTGGGGATGAAGCAACTGATGGAAAATCCCTGGGAACATCTTTCCGAGCGCTACACGATGGGCACAGTGGTCGAAGGGCGAGTGCGGAATTTAACCGAGTTTGGCGCGTTTATTGAAATTGAGGATGGCATTGACGGCCTGGTCCACGTGAGCAACATGAGTTGGACGAAGCGGATCAAGCACCCATCCGAAGTGGTCAAGAAGGGCGACAAGGTCAAGGCGGTTGTGCTGGGAATCGAAGCGGAACATCGCCGTCTCTCGCTCGGCATCAAGCAACTGCAGCCGGATGTGTGGGAATCGTTCTTCGCGCAGCATCGGGTGAACGATGTTGTGCATGGCAAGGTGCTGCGCATGGCGCAGTTTGGCGCGTTCGTGGAATTGGCGGACGGCGTCGAGGGCCTATGCCACGTTTCCGAAGCCACCGACATCCACGGGATTCCCGTGAAGCTGGACGTGGAACAGGAGCACGAGTTCAAGATCATCAAGATGAACGCGGAAGAGAAGAAGATCGGCCTGAGTCTTCGCGCTGTCGGCGATGAAGCGACGCGGGCGGACGTGGAATCCTACAAGGCGCCACAGACAAAGGAACGTGCCCATTCTGCTTCGTCGGGCTCGCCGCGGGAATCGTCGTCTTCGCAGTCTTCGTCTTCGACTACGTTGGGCGATCTGATCAACTGGAAGAAACGCGAACGCGAGGAGTAAGCGGTCGAGAAGGGTACCAGAACAACGAAGCGCCGAATGTCATGCATTCGGCGCTTTTTGTTTGGTCCACGAGATTTGGCGGATACAGGACGAATTTATTTGCCGGTGTCGATCCGGATGATGACGCGAAAGATGGGCCGATCGTCGAACGAACTGAGGATTTTCGGCTGGCTCTTCTTGCCGGCGGCCTGTGCCCAAAGCTTGTAGTCGTCATTGGGAGAGAGCTGCTCGAAGCTATACGCGCCGTCCTCCTGAGTGATATAGGTTTCCACCGCCATCGTGCGCGTATCGCTCAAGTAAACGATGGCGCTGCGGATGGGAACATCGCTCGCATTCACCACACGCCCCTGGACGGAACGCCGCGCGGCCTGGGCAAAAGCAGACCCTGGCGTCCCAAAAACGTTCGTCATCCAGACAATCGCGCCCAGCACAACGGCGGCAGCCGGAACGCGCTTTCCATGCCAGCGCGCCGCATGCATACAATTCATCAGATCCCTACCTGGCTATTCTTCGTCCTCATCATGAAAAACGATGGCACTTTCATCGTAGCCGCTTTCTTCCACCTTGCTCAACTCAATCGGATCGGTGTTGACGACTTCGTATTCCGCGCCGCATTCCTCGCAGAGGACAATTTCGCCTTCATCCACTTCATCTTCGGCAAAGGACAAGGGGTTTTCACATTCCGGACAAACGTGCATGACGGCTCCTTCAGCGTCTTTATCTCAGGGTACATGATGGCTTCCAAGAAAAGCTCATCGAGGTTAGTTTAAGAGAATGGCAGCGAACGTCAAGCCGATGATTTGCACAGTCAGCATTGAATTCAGGACTACCAATATATTTGCACGATCGAGGGGAAGGTCCAATGAAAAATTCCGCTGCTAAGTTTGTACTTTCCGGTATGTTGACGTGCCTACTGGCGCCGGGGTTAGCACGGGCGCAGATGGATAGCCGGAATTTTGGCGCGCCCGTCCAGGCGGCCCCGATCGACCCGCGCATTCAGGCGGCTGTACAGCAGATTTCGCCGCAGCGGATCGAGCAGGATATTTCCACGCTGGTCAACTTCCATAATCGCAGCACGCTTTCCAGCAATGACAAAGACCTGCCCGCGGGGCAGGGCGTGCTGGCGGCCGCCGATTGGATTGAGGCGCAGTTCCGCGCCGACTCCGCAGCCTGCGGCGGATGCCTGGAGGTGAAGCGCGATACGTTTGTGCAAGCGCCGGGATCGCGAATCGCACAGCCGACGGCGCTGAACAACATCTACGCGGTGCTGCGGGGCAGCGATCCGGCGCAGGCCGGCCGTATATACCTGGTCACCGGCCATTACGATTCGCGCGACAGCAGCAATGAAGACACGCATGGCGCAGCCCCTGGCGCGAACGACGATGCCAGCGGTGTTGCCGTGAGCCTGGAGAGCGCGCGGGTACTGAGCAAGCTGCACTTTCCGGCGACGCTGGTGTTTGCGGCGGTGGCGGGCGAGGAGCAGGGACTCTACGGCAGCGCGCATCTGGCGAAGTTCGCCAAGGAACAGGGGTGGGACCTGGAGGGCGTGCTGAACAACGACATTGTCGGGGGCAACACCACGCCGGGCGACACGCTGCAGAACAAGAACGTGGTGCGGGTGTTCTCGGAGGGAATTCCGGCGAATGCCAGCGAGCAGCAGCTTCGAATGATCCGTATGCTGGGCGGCGAAAGCGATTCGCCTTCGCGCGAACTGGCGCGAGCGATTGCGGACGTGGACGAAACGTATTTCAAGACCAGCAGAGCGGGCAGGCGGCCGTTCCATCCCGTGCTGGTGTTCCGGCTGGACCGCTATTTGCGGGGTGGAGATCATTATTCCTTCAACCTGCAGGGCTTTCCGGCGGTGCGATTCACGGAATGGCGCGAGGACTTCAACCATCAACACCAGGATGTGCGGGTGGAAAATGGCGTGCAGTACGGCGATCTGCTCAAGTATGTCGATTTTGGCTATGTCGCGCGTGTCGCCAGGTTGAATGCCGCCACGCTGGCGACACTGGCTTCGGCTCCGGGCACACCCAAGAATGCACGAATCGTGACGCAAGTCCTCGATAACACCACCACGCTGGCCTGGGACGCTCCCGCGGGAGCGCCGGCAGGGACGACGTACCAGATTGTGTGGCGGGACACGTCAGCGCCGGACTGGCAGTTTTACGATTCCGTCGGCGCGGTCACGCAGGTTACCGTGCCCGTGTCGCCGGACAATGTGATCTTCGGCATCCGTTCCGTCAACCAGGCAGGACAGCGGAGCCCAGCGGCGTTCCCGTTTCCAGCACATTTCCATACACCGCCGCTTCCAAAGAAGTAGCGCCAGACTCAATCAAGACGTAGGCTGGAAGAGTATGCCGCGCTCCGGTTCCATGATGTTGTCGTTTCCTCCGTTCGCGGGGATGATCCGGAAGATCATCCTGGTGACGGTTGCGATTTTTTTCCTGCTGCTGGTATTGCGCTGGATTGCGCCGGGAATCGCCGTCGAGATTTTCGCCGTGGGAGCGCTGACCCCCACGATGGCGATGCATGGAGCGATCTGGCAACTGGTCACGTACAGTTTTTTGAGCGGCGGAATTCTGCAGGTTGCCTTCGATATGCTGTCGCTATGGTTCATCGGCTCCTATTTGGAGACCACCTACGGAACGCGATGGCTGACGGAGATTTACTTCTTCTCTGTCATCGGTGCGGGACTGACGACGATTGTCGTCTCCTACACGCACATCTTCCACATGTCGCCCAACCAGACCATTTATGGCGCTCTCGGAGGTATCTTCGGCCTGTTGGCCGCGTGGGCGGTGCTGATGGGCGACCAGAAATTCCTGATGTTCCCTCTGCCCATTTCCATCCGCGCAAAATATCTGGTGATGATCTTCATCCTGATCGCGCTGGCCAGCGTGTTTCAGGGGCCAAGCGGCTTTCTGTCTCTGGCATCTCTGGGCGGCGCACTGTTTGGGTACATTTACATCAAGGTGGCCCCGAGGCGCGGGTACGCTTTTGCAACGACGGAGCGGGTCTTCTCGCTGCGCAATGGATACTACCGCTGGAAACGGCGGCGGGCGGCGCGGAAGTTCGAGGTCTACATGCGCAAGCACGACCGCAACGTGAAGTTCGACGGGCAGGGACGGTACATCGATCCGGACGGCAAGAAAGACCCGACGGACAAACGCTGGATGAATTGAAAGCGGATTCAGAGTTGGTGCAATACAAAACCGGGATGAGTCATTCTGAGCGCAGCGAAGAATCTCTGTATTTCTAAATTTAAGGGAAGATTGCGATGACAGATCACACGCAGTACTGGAAGATCAACTGCATGGAAGATGAGTACCCTGGATTATGGCATACATGGTTTACCGAGCAGGTTGTCGCTGTCGGGTGGTGGCCACCAAAATGGGGCCTCCAGACCCCGACCGAAGACAGGGCGTGGGATTTGGCGCGGCGCTGTCTGTTGAAAGTAAAGCCCGAGGATCGGATCGTAGTCCAGCTCAAGAACTGGCGCATCGGTCGAATGGGTACAGTGCTGAAATTGAAGATTAGAGACGATCAATGGGATCCTACTGTTCCGCGGCAAAAAGGAAATGTTGGCGAGATGGGGCGACGACTTGAAGTTCATTGGGATCTGACGACGGGACCACTAGCCCCGCAATTCGCCATCCAACTCCCGCCCGCAGCGTGTCCAAACATGCGTATCTGGCGACCAACGTTGAGCGAAATGTCAAAACCGGTGTTTGAGCGGATTGAGAAAGCTGCGCAAGACGAGACACACTGGGTCAGTATTGTGCCGGGTTTCGCTAAAGAGAGAGCGATGTCGGAGTTTATTAGCGCGTCGCCGCACCTCCTTGAAGACGGACTTCGACCTTATCCGTCTGCTGCTGCGCGGGAGTTGGTTTTCGCGGATGGCAGCCGCCTGGATGTTCTTCTTCTCGACCGAGACAACACCATTGTGATCGTTGAGTGCAAGCAGGGTGCTCCGACACTTGCCAACATTCAGCAGCTTCGCGGATACATGCGTAAAGCGGAAAAGCTGAGAACCGGGTTAAAAGTGGGGCGGGATATCAGGGGAATTCTGGTTCATGGCGGTGCACGCAAGCTGAAGGCTGACGTACGGCGCGAAAGCCTCAAATCTCCAAAGATCGAACTCGTGACGTTCACGGTGAACGTCGGGCTTGCTCCGTCCTCGTAGACGAATGAACATCCGTTCGTGTCCAATCCAGGCTCAGGAGGCAAATGCACAGATTCTTCGCATCGCTCAGGATGACGACTCTACCTTTGCGTGCACTCCACCTGTTGTAAAAATGTTTTGAAATCCTAAGGTAGGTTACACGGCGACGGTGAAGGTGTCGCCGCTGCGCTCGACGGCGCGATAGAGTGTGTCGCGTTCAACCGGAACTCGCCCAGCTTCAGTGATGAGGCGGACCAGGTCGGCGCGCCGCATGCCCTGCGGAGTTTCCGCGCCGGCGTCGTGATAAATCTTCTCTTCCACGACGGTGCCGTCGATATCGTCCGCGCCGAAGCGCAGCGCGATCTGCGCAATCTTCGCCGTCATCATTTGCCAATACGCCTTGATGTGGGCGAAGTTATCGAGCATCAGGCGGCCAACGGCGATCTGGCGAATATCGGTCATCCCACTGGTGCGCGGCAGGTGGTCGAGGGCGGTGTTATCGGGATGAAACGCTAGCGGAATAAATGTCTGGAAGCCGCCGGTTTCATCCTGCAGCGCGCGCAGGCGCAGCAGATGGTCGACGCGGTCCTCGTCATTTTCGACATGGCCGTAGAGCATGGTGGCGTTCGAGCGCATACCAAGCTGGTGCGCGATGCGCGCGGTTTCCAGCCACTCATCGCCATCGATTTTGTGGTCGCAGATAATGTGGCGCACGCGGTCGGCAAAGATTTCCGCGCCGCCGCCGGGCATGGAATCGACGCCCGCGGCCTTGAGTT
The DNA here is from genome assembly GCA_021805955.1 of Acidobacteriota bacterium. The sequence goes on along the minus strand of JAJZDO010000090.1, from coordinate 956 downwards.
TCTCGATAGTCTCGCGGATGGTCAGTTTGGAGCGCTTGGCAAGAAATGCGATCTCGACCATGGTGAAGGCCTTGATGTGGACTTTTGGAAAGCGCTGTTTCAAGCCGCCGATCAGGTCGAGAAAATATTCGAGGTGCAGGTCGGGATGGAGGCCGCCGACCAGATGAAATTCGGTGACGGCTTCGGAGTAGCCTTCGGCAGCGCGCTGCCAGGCTTCTTCAAGCGCCATGGTATAGGCGCCGGGCGCGTCCTTCTTGCGGCCAAAGGCGCAGAGGCGGCACGCGGCGACGCATACGTTGGTGGGATTGATATGGCGGTTGACGTTGAAGTAGGCGATGTCGCCGTGCATCTTCTCGCGCACCCAGTTGGCCAGCCAGCCCACGGCGAGAATGTCCGCCGAGCGATACAACGCCACGCCATCGTCAAAGTTCAGGCGCTGTTCGGCGAAGACCTTTTCGGAAATCGAAGTCAGGCGAGGATCGTCGGTCTGGAAAGAGTGCCGGGATTTCCTGGTTTCTTCCACGGTTACACCTATATGCATGATAGTGGACGGAACAGCGGCGAACAACTCAAACTCTCAAACAGAAAGCAGGCTTGGACAGAGGGAAGGGGCTGTCGTTGGTTCTGTTGACATCCTCTGCCAAAATAAGCGCTGTCGTCCTGAGCGAAACGAAGTGGAGCGAAGGATCTTGCGGTTTCCGAGCAACCGCGAGGTCCTTCGCCTGCGGCTCAGGATGACAAGGTGTTCGTAGCAGAGAATTTCAACAGAGTCACTGCCGTTATAGAACGGATTCGCCGGCGATCCTGGCCAGGGCAGTTGCTCGATAGTTTTATTGTGCTGTTAGGCTGAGAAAGGAAGAATTGCCTATGCCCTTGCGTCTTAACGATACCTATCCACGCGCCGTCTTTTCGCTGTTGATTTTCTGCCTTTTGGCTGGCTCCTTCGCGCGCTCGCA
>JAJZDO010000577.1 GCA_021805955.1 Acidobacteriota bacterium | reverse complement strand
GAGGCACCGGAACAGATGCTGAAGCAGGCCAGGCAAAGGAAGGCCCTGCGCGGCGCGGAAGAAGAGATCGATCAGGACAGCCTGCTACGCGACCCTGAAATTCGTCGCCAAATCGAGGCGAAGGTCCAGAAGCAGGTCGAGGGATGGATCCACACCAAGATCCCCGCCCTGGGCGGTCGCACTCCGCTGCAGGCGGTCGCCGATTCGGAAGGCAGAGAAATGGTCGAGGCTCTGCTGCAGGGCTGGGAACGTCAGAACGAACTGCCGGGGAGTGCCAGCATTGTGCGTCCCGATATTAATGCGCTGCGTCGTCTTCTCAATCTTCCCGTGAAGACGGAATCGCCCTTGAAGTGAAACAACTCAGGATTAGCCAAAGTTTGTCACGAGCGAGGTTGAGAATTTCGATCGCACACCTACTTGCCTGGGCTGGGTAGTTTTCGCGGCGTGAAGACGTGACTAGACTCTGGGGTCTCGATACACGTCTGTCGCTACCAGGGACGCGCCGGCGACACTTGGGAGCGGAAGGCGACCGGACCAATTGGCCCAACCCCAGAAGATTGCGGTGGTGGAACTGAGCACTCCCGCGACTGTACCGATGACGCGCGGGCTGTAGTGGGTGGAAGCGATGCCGGCACCCATCATCGATACCATCATCATGGTCCAGGTGAGCGTTTCGATGGTGGCGAAGACGCGTCCGCGATAGCGGTTGGTGACGGTGCGCAGGAGATACGAGTAGTTCAGGATCGAGTTGACGGCGATGCCGCTGCGCGACACAAAGATAAAAAGCAAGGCCATATCGAACCGCTGGGCGCGGCTGAAAGCCACGTAGGCTGCTCCATGGATCAGGTAGTCGATGAAGACGATGAGTTTGTATGCGTCGAACGAGAGCCATTTACCAAGCCAGTTCGCGAGAACTCCGCCGAACAGCAGGCCCAGGCCGGCGCAGCCCCAGATGATGCCAATCCCGGAAGCTCCGCGATTGAAGACCAGTTCGCCGAAGAGCGTGAAGAGTATTTGGGCCGCGCCACCTCCCATGGCCCACCCCACGGAAAGCAGAGCGATGGCAAGCACCAGGGGCACGGAGCGCATGTAACGCAGGCCTTCGCGATACTCGTGCCAGGGCCGGATCACCTCATCTTCGACATGCGCCTTGTGCTGGGCGCGGAAGCCGTGGGCATCGGGCGCTCGGAGATGCCAGATGCACCAGGCAGAAAAGACGAACGAGAGCGCGTTGAAGATGAATGCCCATTTGTAGCCGATGGCGACGACGGTGGCGCCAAGAAATGTTCCCACGGTGAGGGTCATCCACTGGGTGGTCTGGGTCAGCGAGTTGGCGGTGTGGATTTCATCCTCGTTGGCAATCGTCGGCAAGATGGCAGAGCGCCCCGCAGTGAAGAAGGGGGAGGCGACCATGAGCAGCGTGCTGAACAGGTACAGAACCCAAATTCGCTGCGTGGTCACAGAGAAGATGAAGCCGAGCGCCACCAGGGCCCGCATCAGATCGCTGGCAATCATGATCTGTTTGCGATCCAGCCGATCGAGCAACACTCCAGCGACGGGGCCCATGGCGATGGCTGGGACCGCACGCGCCAACAGGACGCCGGTGACGACCATGCCCGAATGCGTGAGAGCCATGGCCAGCGCAAAGACAGCAATGTTGTTGAAATTGTCGCCAATTTCGCTGACAATCTGCCCCATCCATGTGTAGCGATAGTTGCGATTTCGCCGAAGCAACTGGAAAAATTCGCGCATCAGCTGACTCGACTTCCCGAGGACGGAGTGGATCGCGTCGAGATTTCGTCATTCATTGCATCCAGCGTATCAAAGGTCAGAAAATGGGTCCTCATGGATTCTGTTGCCGGGTATCCTGGGCGCAAAGGGGTGCATATGGGGCGCATATGGGGCGCATATTGCGGAGGGGCTGGCGGACGCGGCGGTTGTTTTCCCTGGAATTGGTCAAGATAGAATTGGATAGAACCAAGGGTAGATCCTATTCTTACTTTGCGAAGCGCGTGTCCCCTGATATTCACCGTCTTCCTGGCTGGGATGCATGGTCCCCGCATGCACGCGCAGTCTGCTCCGGAGCCATCCGTTCCCTCAACTTCGCCTTCTACAACTGCGGTTGCGGCGGGGACTTCCAGCCAAGCGGCCACCTCCAACCCAGCGCCGGATAGCAATGAGCAGGCCGCGGCAGAACCTACGTCGATGGGAAGCATTCGCGGAACAGTGACAGCCTCGGATGGAGATGTTGTTGCGGGCGCCCTGGTCACGCTGGTGGCGGAAGCATCCAAATCGCAACGCACGATCCTCACGGATGCCACCGGAACTTTCAATTTCACCGGGCTGAGCGTAGGGACGTTTCAACTCATCGTGACGTCGAATGGATTTGCACCTTGGGCCGGAGGGAAAATTGTTCTGGAGCCGGGGCAAAATTATCAAGTGCCGCCGATTGCGCTGGCGGTCGCGACCGCCAGCACGACCGTCACGGCGGTGTTCACCGGGCACGATCTGGCGGAACAGCAAGTGCATGTGGAGGAGAAGCAGCGGGTACTCGGGATCGTCCCCAACTTCTACACCACATATGTGTGGAATGCGGAGCCGTTAACTTCGAAGCAGAAGTTCCAGCTCGCGTGGAGGACATCGATCGATCCTGTGGCTTTTCTGGGTTCCGGTGTGATCGCGGGAATTCAGCAGTGGCAAAACGATTTCAGCGAGTATGGTCCTGGCGTCGAGGGCTATGCCAAGCGGTACGGCGCGAACTATGCCGATGGCTTTGTTGGGGTCATGATCGGCGGTGCAATTCTTCCATCGATCCTGCATCAGGATCCGCGCTATTTTTACAAGGGTACGGGCAGTATCCGCTCGCGAGCGCTGTATGCCATTTCGACGGCTGTGATTTGCAAGGGCGACAATGGCCAATGGCAGCCGAATTATTCCAATGTACTGGGAACGCTGGCCGCGGCGGGGATCTCGAACATATACTATCCCGCGAACGACCGCGGGGTGCTATTGACCATCGACAATTCATTGATCGGCCTGGCCGCAGGCGCGGGAACCGCATTACTGCAAGAATTTCTGCTTAAGAAGCTCTCGCGTGGGGTTCCAGCCTCGGCAGGCGCTCAACCGTAGAGCGGGACCGCTGGCACCGAAACAGATCCGGGCTATAGCGGATTTACAGTTTGTATAGTCATTTGTGGTGAAGAATCCAGACGATATCCGCATCGTACACGCCGCCATCACCCTCTGGATTCTTCGCTGCCCTCAGAATGACGTAAGCGCTACGTAAAGCTCGTCTTGTGCAGCGCAGCCGGTGGTAGCACTTTTATGGAATGAGCCGGCGTCGAGCGGAAGAGTGGGCAAAGTGGCGTGGTTTGGTTGCAGAGCGGAATCGGAGTGGTCGGAGCGTGGCGGCGTTTTGTCGTGAGCGGGGGCTGCGGGATTCACAGTTTTTCGCGTGGAAGAAGCGGCTGCGCCATGCCGAGGCGGCGCAGTCTGTGGAAGTAAGTCCGGCCGAGGAGCCGGTGCGATCGTCAGCGGCTGGCAATCATGCGATCGAGGTCCGGCTCGCCATCGAGCAGAGC